>JACDZH010000437.1 GCA_013426815.1 Paludibacter sp. | reverse complement strand
GTCAGGCCGTTGAACAGCACCTGCCGGACGGGCAAGTGAAAATCAGTCACATTTTTTCCCATGTCCGTTATCGGAAATATGCCTCCTCAATCAAAAACGTTGCAGGTCCTTTTATAGATTACGCAAACGTTCCGGAGCCAGAGTCACCAGACAAAATTCTCAAAAAGACCATTCCCCCCTCATATGAGGATAGAGATTGAAATTGTCTTAAAAGAGCACCCATAAAGGAATTCCATGCCAGTTTCTCATGTCTGCCTCGTTTCTTCGCAACCCATTCCGAACCTGCTGCCCATTCTCCTTGAAAAACCGACAAAGGCTCTCTTTTTGGTATCTCCCGAAATGAAAGTACAGGCCGAACGGCTGAAAAAGATCGTCCGGCCTCGGGGGATTGCCGTTGAGATACGCGAGATTTTCTCGGCATACGACTATGAGTCTGCTTTGCAGATATTCGAACAGATTGTAAAGGAAAATTCCGGGGCAGTTCTCAACGTCACTGGTGGCACCAAGATCATAGCTCTTGCCGCTTTTCAGGCCTTTTATTTCAACAACCGTCGGATTATCTATCTTGATACATCCAACAATCAACTTCTGCAACTTGCCCCTGAAACTACTTCCATTCCCCTGCATGAGAATTTGGTCAAGGTTCATGATTACCTCATTGCCTATGGCATGAATCCCATCTCAGCAACAGTTTCAGCCGAGGAGAAACGGCGTTCCGGCTTACATGAGCTTACCGAATTGCTGATAAATGAAGTTCCCCTCTTGAGTCGATTGAATTCCTCCATTGATCGATGTGGTGGCAGCAAGTCATCCAGTATCAATCTGGTCCTGAACGGACTGGGCGACAGGGCAGAAATTCTTGCCGGGATGCTGGTGCAATCTGAAGTGGCAGAGTGGACAAGCTCTTCCAAGCTCCACATTCCTTCAGCCGACAAGATTTTTTTCTGTAATGGTGGCTGGCTGGAGGAATATGTCTATTGGATGGTAAAGGAACTCAGTATCAAAGGCCTCGATCTGGCCATGAACGTCAGGGTAGAGTGGGATGTCAAGGGAAAGCAGCAAACTGAAAATGAATTTGATGTCCTTTTTACCCACAACAATCGTTTGCACCTGATCTCCTGCAAGACATCAAACCCCGAGCGCCAGACAGCCACGGGCAGCCGGGCCACCGAAGCGCTCAACGAGTTGGACACCCTGGCAGACAGGGCCGGCGGCCTTTTTGGTCGAGCTATGCTGGTATCGGCTCACAAACTCTCCGCCTTTGATCAAGAGCGTGCCAAAAAAATGAAAATTTGTTTAGTGGATGGCGTTGAAGTTCTACGCCTCAAGACGCATTTACAGACCTGGCTCCATTCCCCCAAAACAAACTGATATTCCTCTCTGTCGGCTTTCCTCCCTGCTCAGCATGGGAAACAGCCGTCCCATTGCAACATTGCAGTTATTGGTTTCGTCCTCCTTTTGTGTCACTCTTCGCACATCCAAAGGAGGCAACACCATGCACATCTATA
>JACDZH010000436.1 GCA_013426815.1 Paludibacter sp. | reverse complement strand
GGCTCCTCTTTTTTCAATCTAATCAAAATTCTTTTACCGGACAACAGTGATTTAAATTTGAAAACATTCGATTATTTTGAATAAATTCTTTTCAATTTGAAATCTTAATTGAACAGTTATTTTTCCAAATTGTTTGATATTTAAAAAGGATATATGTCTCACGATCACAATACTCACGAAAACCATCATCAACACGCTGATGAGAAGAATATTAAAGTGGCTTTTCTACTGAATTTGTTTTTTACAATAATAGAGATTGTCGGTGGTATTTTCACGAATAGTATCGCCATTTTGTCAGATGCAATTCACGATTTAGGTGATAGTATGTCGCTTGGATTGGCTTGGTATTTTCAGAAAAAAGCTAAAAAAGGAAGTAATGCATTGTATTCCTATGGTTATAAAAGGTTTTCACTGCTAGGGGCTATTATCAATTCCATTGTGCTTGTTGCAGGATGTGTGATGATTCTTTCACTGGCAATTCCCCGAATATTTAATCCACAACCATCAAATGCCGAAGGTATGTTTTACCTTGCAATTATTGGTATTTTAGTGAATGGCGCAGTAGTTTTTCGGCTTAAAAAAGGACATTCTATCAATGAAAGAGTAGTTTCACTGCATTTGATCGAAGATGTATTGGGTTGGGCAGCAATAATTATCGGTTCAGTGGTAATGCATTTCTATAATTTACCGGTTCTCGACCCAATAATGTCAATTGTTATCGTATGTTTCGTGTTGTTCAATGTTTACAAAAACATAGGACAAAGTTTTCGGATTATTTTACAAGGTACTCCCGATGAAATTGATATTAAGGAAATTGAAGTGCTTCTCAAAAAGTTTGATGAAATTGAAGATGTACACGATTTACACGTTTGGTCGGTGGATGGAAACTATAATATTCTAACTGTTCATATTGTTATAAATAAATCACTATCAATGGATAAAATGGCTAAATTGAAAGTAATGATTCGGGCTGAATTGCAAAGCAAGGGTGTTCAACATGTTACTATTGAATTTGAAACAGGGGAAGAAAAATGTGTTTTTGAAAACTGCTGTTGAAGAAAAACCTAAATTGAAACGTGAATAAAAAAAAGAGTTACTTCCATATCAGAAGTAACTCTTTTTATTTGGTGCGCAGAATGAGACTCGAACTCACACACCGCAACCGGCACTACCCCCTCAAAGTAGCGTGTCTACCAATTTCACCATCTGCGCAATATTTTTAATTTACTGTAAGTGATTAAATATCAACCACATAATATATATTTCAATTATATTTGTGCCCAAAACAGGACTCGAACCTGCACAGCCTTTCGACCACTAGTCCCTGAAACTAACGTGTCTACCAATTCCACCATTTGGGCAAAATATAATTGATAATCAATAATTTATAACTAAAAAAAAAAGCGAAACACGTACGTTTCGCTATACTTTCATTGAGCGAAAGACGGGACTTCCCGATAGTAATCGGGATAAACTTCTCGTCCCGTTAAACTTTTTCGCTAACTTTGGTTTGAGCGAAAGACGG
>JACDZH010000435.1 GCA_013426815.1 Paludibacter sp. | reverse complement strand
TTTCACGACAGCGAACGCTCCCGCAAACCGCCAATGCCCATAGCCTCGGTCGTTAGCACCAATTATGAAAAACAAAAACAACATTACACGAATGAAGAAAATTAGCCTCTTATTACTGTTAATCCTCATTTTCAATCTGACTTTTGCACAACAAATAAGTCTGAAAGAACAGTCTATCGAACAATTCAAAAAAGAGAACTATTCTCTTGCGATTAATTTAATGGAAAAAGCATTAGCGGACAATTCCAAAGATGCTGAAATATATTACTATTTGGGTTACTTCAATCATTACAACGCTTACGACAGTCGACCAATAAAAGGATATGACTCAAACTATTCTCAAAAAATATTAAGTTATCTTGATAAAGCATTGGATCTTAACCCAAAATATGGTGATGCAAAGTACTTTTATCTTTCCGAATGTGCTGCAGTTGCTTTTAAAGAATATCAGAATGAGAATCTTGAAGAGGTAAAATTCTATTATGAAAAAGCATATAAACGAGGGGCAATCCCAGAGTGGGGAATTGAATTAGGAAAAAACATGCTAAACTCATGCGACAGTAATGCTATTTTATTTACCAGTGGTGATTTTCCTTTAAATATTTGTATGTTTGTACAACAGCATTATGGTTATAGAAAGGACATAACTCTCGTTCCGATTGGTTTATTAGATCGTCCGTCATATATTCTAGCATTGACAAACAGTGAGTCTTCAAAAATAATTCGTGGTTTAAAAACTGGCTTAACTAAAGAACAAATAATGGACTGTCATCCTTACAAATGGGATACATTAACTGTTCACATACCTATTTCAAATCAACTGCTGACAAAGTATCACTTAGAAAAGGGATTTAAAATGGACTGGATTATTGAACCTGATTTTGCTTCAAACCGAATGGCATCAAAAATTAATGGTGAAGAACAACATAAAAGAACCTATTTAAGTCCAACCAGAGCAAATTTATTGAATATAGTTGAGACAAACAATTGGGAAAGACCAATCTTCTTTACAAACACTTATGAGGACTACTTTTTAGCTGGATTAGAAAATTATTTGCAAAATTGTGGAGTTGTATCAAGACTAACACCTTTGAAAACTGAAAATTCAAAATTTAGAATTGACACAACAATTCTAGAAAGGATTGTATTCGACACTAAACTTCAGAAATTAAAGACTATTATTGAAAATGACCAACCAAGAACGTCTGGAATTATCGGATTATATGGATATTCTTATTATCAATTAGCAGATTATTATAGTTCTACGGGTGAAAAAGACAAACTTTTGAAATTAATCGAGAATTACAAACAAAACATTATGATTGGGTTTAAACCTGACAACGAGAACGGATTACTAAACGAACTCAAAAAGAAACTAAAATAACTGGTGCTAACACACGCCTATGGTCATAGGCTGGCTGACGTGCATTCAGCGGTCTTTGCTCCCGCATTCACTTTGTCGTTCCACGACAGCGAACGCTCCCGCAAACCGCCAAATGCCCATAGCCTCGGTCGTTATGTGCAGCAGCAAAA
>JACDZH010000070.1 GCA_013426815.1 Paludibacter sp. | reverse complement strand
CTTGTGTTAGCTATAAAAATGAATTTTAGGTACAACACCCGATACTCATTAAAAAAAATAATAATTCTAAATAATACTTAACAATAAAATATCTCAAATATAATTGAAAAGCGCTAATCAAATAAGTCAGGAACGCGATTTTAAATAAAAATTTATATTAATAAGTTATATACTTTTCGTGTTAGAATTTAAACCTGTTTTATCGAAAATAATTATAACAATTCATCGTCAATTTCTGCCTCTAAATGTTTACTTTCGTCTGGTTCAGCATGAATATATACTTCGCTTCGGGCTACTCGGGCTTGAATCCCTGATTCAATCTTGTCGCACACTTCATGCACTTCGCGCAAGCTTAAATCAGGATTAAAATGCACATTAAATTTTATAAATGTATCAGCACCGGCTGTACGGGCTTTTAAACCATGATATTTCAATACATCTGGGAATTCTTTTAGTATTTCACGTACAATCTTCGTTGTATTTGCCGGTGATTTGTCTAATAATACGTCAATAGCCTTACGACCTAATTGATATGAAACAATTAAAATAATTAATGCAACAATTAATGCAGCTACAGAATCGGCATAAAAGAAAATTGAAATATGAGTCCACTCATAAATTTTAACGCAGACTAAGCCCAATAATACCACTGCAGAGCTCCAGATATCGGTAGAAAAGTGTAATGCATCAGCTTCAAGTGCCTGACTGTTATGCTTCTTGGCAACAGTATATAATTTTTTAGAACGCCAGGCATCAATCACAATTGAGGAAATGACAACAATAAAACTAAAGATGGTTTGAATAGTATTCAATTCCAACCCTTTGCCCGATATGATTCTATCTGTTGCTTCGTAAATTATCCAAACACAAGTTACAAGTAACAGAATTGTTTCAATTAATGCAGATAGATTTTCTACCTTTCCATGACCATAATTATGTTCTTTATCGGCTGGTTTGTCCGATATTATGACTGATAAAAAGGTAATAATGGCTGCAATCAAATCGAGTGCCGAATGCAATGCTTCGGATAATATACCCAAACTGGTAGTCAAAATACCAATTATTAACTTTGAACCTGTTAGAAATATTGCCGCAAAAAATGAAATCAAAGCAACACTCTTTTTTTCTTGTATCATCTGGAATTTATATTTGTGAAAATTACTATTTTATTGGTCAAAAGTACATAAACTATTCATATTGATATCAATCGTTCTTTGATAATTTTTGGTTATTACTTTATTTAGAATGAAACAAATTAGATGTTTATTTACTGAATTTGCGTAAATCTAATTTTGAGTATAAAAAAATTATGATAGAAATCGTTTTGTTAATTGAATAAATTGTTCATTAAATTAGTTAAATAAATTACTTGCAAAATAATTAGAAATAAATAAATTATGGCTACATTTGCATTTTTAATTTACTATTCAACAAAGAATAATGCCTTTATTTCAAACTTCAGTAGTCAATAAATACTTGAATACGCAGGAAAAGCAGGTTTTACAAAAGGCTTTTTCGGTGTTTAAAGCACATTTTCAAAATGTTGCCATTCAGCAAAATATTCGAATTAGTAAGGAAGAACAGTATCAGGGTGAGTTTCTAATCGATTTGTTTGTAAATGTTCTTGGTTATACCAAAAGTCCATCTCCCAACTTTAATCTTACCACCGAATATAAAAACGTAAAGGACAGCAAAAAAGCAGATGGTGCTATAGTAATTCGCAACTCAGTAAAAGCGGTTATTGAGCTGAAAGGTTGTAATACAACTGATTTGGGTAATGTGGAAGCACAAGCATTTGGTTATAAAAACAATCAACCTGAATGTGTTTATGTTATTACTTCTAATTTCGAAAAGCTGAGGTTTTATATCGAAAATGCTACCGAATTCATTGAATTTAATCTATTTACACTTTCCGAGAGTGAGTTTGAATTACTCTATCTTTGCCTGGCTTATAGAAATATTGAACAAGGGATTCCAAAAAAAATTAAGGATGAATCGGTAAGTAAGGAAGATGAAATTACCAAAAAATTATATCGCGATTATTCTTTATTTAAACGTGAACTGCACAGTGATTTAGTTACTAAAAATCCTGATTTGGATACTCTTTTGTTATTTAAAAAAATCGCAAAAGTTACTATCTCGATTTTTGTTTTTGTTTTTTGCCGAAGATAGGCAACTATTGCCACCTAACTCTGTTCGATTAATTTTGAATGATTGGAGAGACTTGCAGGATAGAGATGTTGAGATTCCCTTATACGACCGTTTCAAAAAATACTTTGATTATCTTAACACCGGATACAAAGGTAAACGATATGATGTTTTTGCCTATAACGGAGGTTTATTTAAGTCGGATGAAATTCTCGATAATGTAATAATTGATGATGAACTGCTTTATAAACATACTTTAAAACTTTCTGATTACGACTTTGCCAGCGAAGTGGATGTGAATATTCTTGGACATATTTTCGAGAATTCGCTCAACGAATTGGATGAGTTAAAAGCCCAACTAGCAGGAGAAGAAATTGACAAGACAAAAACCCGACGCAAGAAAGATGGCGTGTTTTACACCCCAAAATACATTACCAAATACATAGTTGACAATACAGTAGGTAAACTTTGTAACGACAAAAAAAATGAACTTCAAATTAATGAAGAGGAATTTATAACAGATAAAAAACGCCAAAATAAATCAAAACTTGCTTTGGCTGAAAAGCTTTCTGTTTACCGTGATTGGTTGTTGCAAATCACAATTTGCGATCCTGCTTGCGGTTCTGGAGCATTTTTGAATCAAGCTTTGAACTTTTTGATTGCTGAACATCGATATATTGATGAATTGCAGGCAAAACTTTTTGGCGATGCTCTGATTATGAGCGATATTGAAAAAACAATACTTGAAAACAATCTCTTTGGTGTTGATCTCAACGAAGAATGTGTAGAAATTGCAAAACTTTCGCTTTGGTTACGTACCGCACAACCAAATAGAAAACTCAACGACCTCAGCAACAATATTAAGTGTGGAAACTCACTTATTGACGATCCAGAAGTGGCTGGCGAAAAAGCGTTTAATTGGGAAAGAGAATTTCCGCAGGTGTTTGGGAAAAGTAGCGTTGAACAAGAAATATTTAATGTACCCACGCCCGAAACCCCCGATTATTTAAAACTCATAAAAGAAATTTCGCTGGAAGCTAAAACCAAAGCAGAACAAGCCAATGAACTATCAAAACAGGCTGCCGAAATGAGTCAAAAGGCGTTTGAATATGCCGAAAAATTAGATGCCGTTTCTGATCCGCAAACCGGCTATGGTAAGCCGCAAACAGGTTTTGATGTGGTGATCGGAAATCCGCCATATGGTGCAAAATTAGATAATGAGATTGATGAAAGTAGTAATGAGACTTATTTACTTTTTTACAAGAAAGCTATTGAATTGATAAAAGTAAATGGAATTTTATCATTTATAACACCTGATAGTTGGCTAATAAATAATAATGCAAAATTTATAAGAAAATTATTTAGACTTAATGGCTCAATAATTTCCATTAAAGATACTTATAAAGTTTTTGATGATGCTCCCGATGTATGGTGTAATATACCTGTTTTTATTAAAGGAAAAATTCAAAAAGATGTTGAAATATCAAGAGAGAAACCTTATGATTCTCCAATCTTTCAATTTACTTTGTCAGAGAAAAGATTTAAAAAGTATATTGATAATGAATGGTTTGTATACATCAATGAAAGTTTCAATCAAATTTTCACAAAAATGTCAAATAATCAGTTATTGAGTGACTTTTGTCTTGTTAAAAGAGGATTTAGTCCTACCCCAAACAATCTCAATACTACAAACTTTAAACAAAGACGTCAATTAGTAGGAGGAGAAGATTTTGGAAGATATACTTATAAAATCAAACCGAAATATCTTAAAGATGAATACGAAAAAAGTAAAGCTTCAATCGAATACGTTTTAAATAAAGATTTTATAGGAATACAGCGTATTCGGACAAATAGTTTAGAATTAAAAAGCAGATGGTTAGTTTGTAATATTTTCAACGAAAAACAATTAATACCTAACGATAGTATTGGTTTTTTAATTGATTTTAAACTGATTAAACCAAAATATATTTTAGCACTTTTGAACTCAAATTTATTGAATATATTTTATAAGTTTCAATATACGGATAAAAATGTTAAACCGATATATTTAAGTAAATTACCAATTCCAAATATTCCATTTTCAGGCCAGCAACCCTTTATCGACAAAGCTGATATGATGCTTTCGTTAAATAAAGAATTGCAAGCGATTTCGGGCAAATTTCAGCGCAGCATTCAGCGTAAATTTGAAATTGAAGATTTACCCACAAAACTACAGAACTGGTATTTAATCTCTTACGCCAAATTTATTAAGGAACTGACGAAAAAGAAAATAAAACTATCACTGACTGATGAAGCTGAATGGGAAACTTATTTTATTCAAGAAACAAGTAAAGCACTTACAATCAAGACTCAAATTGAAAGTGTCGACAAGGAAATTGACCGCATGGTGTACACACTTTATGGTTTGACCGATGATGAAATTAGTATAGTTGAAAACTAAAAAAATGGAGTTGTTCAAAAATAAAACTTGTACAACTCCATTTTTTATATCAAAATCTAATATTTATCCTTTTGCAGGCTCAATTCCAAATGTAAAGCCACCTTTTACTCGGTCAATTAATTCAGGCAGAATATCCTGATATTCACCCACGATACCGAAATCGGCAAAATGAAAAATGGATGCTTTTGGATTATGATCGATAGCAATGATTTTTTCCGATTCTTTCATGCCGGCAATGTGCTGAATTGCTCCCGAAATGCCAACTGCCACATAAACTTTAGGTCGAATGGTTTTTCCGGTTTGTCCAACCTGATGCGCATAAACAGCCACACCTTCGTCAACCACCACACGACTACATGCCCATTCGGCATTAACACCGTTGGCTTTAATGGCATCCACCAGTTTCTTAACCAATTCCAGGTTATCGCTTGTGGCACCTCTTCCGCCCGAAACAATTACATCGGCTTCAAACAGGTTTTGTAAACCGCCTTCTCCACGAACTGTTTTTAATATTTCAACTTTAAAATCATCTTCAATAAGTTTGGGTTTAAATGTCGACAAAACTCCGGTTCGACCTTCCACTTTGGCTGGAACTTCGAAAGTACCTGCACGGGCTGTTGAAATTTGCGGATAAACAAAACCAAGGATAGTTGCCAGTTTACTCTCGCCATAAGTAGGACGGCGGGAGTGAAGGATGGGTTTATTAATGACTTTATCTTTTCTGTTAATATATTCGCCAATTTCCAATCCTGTACAATCCGCCGTAACTCCGCTACCGGTTTTCACTCCAATACGGGGAGCAAGTTCTCGTCCAGACGTAGTAGCTGCAAAAAGTGCAATTTCAGGTTTACGTTCTTTTATTACCTGAGCAAAAATTGAAGAGAAAGGAAGTACCAAATATTCTTCCAACTTTTCATCATCAACCACTATCACTTCGTCCGAACCATGTTCAAAAAGTGTTGAAGCCAACGATTTCACATTTTTTCCAATCAGGAGTGTCATTATTTTAGTATCATTTCCTAACTGATCGGCCAAATGGCGTGCCGGAGTTAGCAATTCGATTGAAGGACGCGCAATTTTACCATTGGTGACTTCTGCCCAGGTAATAATTCCTTTTGCACCATTTCTGTTGTCAAAATATGGAAATTCAGGTTTTTCTACAGCTTTCTTTTCTACCTTTTCCTTTTTTTCGAGAACATTTGCTCCTTTTTTGAAATTTGAAATCATATTGTCAACCAGTGAAGATTCATTATGACCTTGAGACATAATGATTGGTGCTCTTTCGCTCACAATGTTTACCACATTGGCTACAATTGTTGGTGAACCGCTAAGTCCAATTTTTTCGGTTCCAAGTCCAATATCATCAATTCCAAATACTGTAATTTTACTATTTCTCGCTTTAATTGCGCCAATCAATGAAGGTTTACGTGGTGGAATTCCGGTTGGTGTAAGTGAAATAGCACATGGCATAGGCAATTTCATCATCTGATAACCACCTTCAATAATTCGCTTAGCAATGGTATTTCCTTCACCATCATCTTTTACACTTTCAACAAAAGTAGCCTGTGGAATTCCTAAATTTTCGGCAACTTGCGAAGGCACGTGTGCAGTATCACCATCGCTGGTTTGCCGACCGGCAAGAATTATAAAAGGTTCTTTTGCATCTTTTGTAAAACCTAAATGTTTTAGCATGGTGGAAATAGCCAAACCTGTGGCATAGGTATCACTTCCACCTAATTTTCTGTCCGAAAGTAAATAAGCTTCATCATAACCCATCGAAATAGCTGTTCGTAAAGCAACTTCGAAAGATGGAGGTCCCATGGAGCAAACCACCATTTTTGCATCAGGATATTGTTTTTTGAGTTGTAATCCGGCTTCAAGTCCAAACTGACAATCGATATTAATAATTGATTTTGCTTTTGTTCTATCCATTAATCCATCATCACCCATGCGCATTTCTGTTGGGAGTGGAACTTGTTTTATTAAACTTATAATTGTAAGAGCCATTTCTTTAAAATTAGTTTGAAAGTTTGAAAGTTTGAAAGTTCATAAAATTACTTCTTATAGTCCCCCTTGGGGGATTTAGTGGGCTTTACATGTTTTGAAATTCCGGACCATTTCCGCCATTTGGAACACTCCAGGTAATTCCATCTCCAGGTGTTTTGATATCACAGGTCTTACAATGCATACAATTCTCGGCATGAATTCGTAATTCCTGATGTCCGTTTTTGTCGGTATGTAGTTCGTAAACCTCCGAAGAGCAAAAGAACTGACAAGGAGCCCCATATTGTCTGATATTAATTGCTGCAAACGATTCTGGATTATTTATTTTTACATGTGGAACTTGTTGTTCATCATGGTTCACTCCGGAGAAATACACATCAGTAACTTTATCAAAAGTTAGTATTTTATCAAATTCCAATTTATTCTTAAATCTTTCTTTAAAGGGTTTTCCTTTGAATTCTTTTAAAGTTTTGGTTGTTTGACTATCGGGATGAGCTTTTAGTTTACCAAAAAATCCGACACCACCGGTTATTAATAACGTTCCAAAGTTAATTCCACCAATGATTAAGCCTTTTGCAAAACCCTGTCTGAAATTCCGAACTGGATACAAATCTTTATAAATCAAACTGTCTTTGATGGAAGCTTCATATTCACCAAGAATTTTTTCAGAAAAATCATTTTTACTTAAAGCTATTGCTGCAGTTTTAGCAGCCAACATACCGGAAGTAATTGCCAAATGAACGCCTTTCAATGCAGGCATTGAAACAAAACCGGCACTGTCGCCAACTATTAGTGCATTGTCGGTACATAGTTTAGGAATTGAATAATAACCACCCTCTGGAAGCGTTTTTGCTCCATATTCAACCAACTTGCCACCTTTTAATTTACTGGCAATAAATGTATTTGTTTTCCATGCTTGAAATGCATCATGTGCATCGAATGTAGGATCTTCATAATCCAGACCAACTACCAAACCTACTGCTACTTTATTGTCATTTAATCCATAAACAAAACCACCACCAAACTCTTTCAAGTTTAACGGATAGCCCATGGTATGATAAACTTCGCCCGCTTTAATGTTACCTTCGGGTACTGTCCACAATTCTTTAACGCCCAATGAGTAGACCTGACAGTTTTTATCTTTTTCTAAATCAAATTTCTGAATGAGTTGTTTCGCCAAACTACCACGTGTACCTTCCGCAAAAATAGTGAGTTTTGCTTCTATGCTTGTTCCAGCCTGAAAATTTTCCATTTGTTTTCCATGGTGGTCAATTCCTGTATCTTTCGTTTTTGCACCAATTACTTTTCCATTTTTATACAGAATTTCATCTACAGAAAAACCGGTATAAATTTCAACCCCTTTTTCTTCGGCTTTTTTTGCCAGATAACGACAAACTTGTCCCAACGAAGCTGTATAATTACCTTTATTACTCATGTAAGGCACATGAAATGGCAATTTTAACGAACCGTTTTCACTCAGCAAAACAGTAGCTTCGGTTGTTACTTGTGCATTGAAAGGAATTTCATTGAAATCAACATTGGGTAATAAACGCTTAAAAACAGCTGTTTTAATAATTGCACCCGACAAAATATGACTACCTATAGAACTTCCTTTTTCGATAAGTAAAATTCTATGATTCAGCCCTTTTTGTTTTAAGGTATCAGCTAAATGAATGGAAGTAGCTAACCCTGAAGGTCCACCTCCGATAATTAAAATATCCGTTGAAACGGTATCAACATTATTCATTATGTTTTTACATTTAAGATGTGTAACTACATTCTAATTTTATTGTTCGAAGTAATAAATTAAATCTCGATTTTCGAAAATAAGGGATTTATTCTTAAAATTGTTAGATTTGGACTCGCAAAAAAAATGTAAATCCAATCTAAATTATTGAAATTCAATATGTTTATTTTAAATTAAATAGCATCCAAATCAATCTTAAATCATAAAGTATATTTTATCGAAAAATACAAAATAGAAAAATTATATATTAGTCCAATTTGAATGCAAATGTAATCATTTTAATTGGTCGACCAATCTTGAAATCATACTATTAGTATTAAATAATATTAAATTTTAAGTATTAGGAAATAAGTTGAAATAAAATATGTTTTAAAAATTGACAAATTAGATAAGAAAACACAAATTTATTTGATAAATTTCAATTCTACTCTTCTATTTCTGGATCTTCCTATTTCATTTTTATTTGTTGCTACAGGATTATTTTCACCAAATCCACTGGTTATTAATTTTCCGGATTCACAACCCTCGATTACCAGAAAATCTTTAACCGTTTGTGCGCGTTTTTCCGACAATATTTGATTCATATCCACTTCGCCTATATAATCGGTGTGACCCATAATTTTAACTTTAAATCCACTTTTTTTGATAATTGATGCAACCCTTTTTAATTCGGGAATGGAAAAATGGTGTAAATTGTATTTTGAAAATGGAAAGAAAATATTATTCAAAGGAACAATCATGCCTTCATCCACAATCTGATTGAATTTGAGTGCTTTCAGATCATCGTTAATCATTATTATTTCGTCATTGTGCTGTAAATCAACACTGTTAGAAACAGGGAAATATTCATCTTTATCAACATAATATCCATAAATTTTACCCGAGGGCAGCACTATAAAAAAACTACCATCCTTGGGATTGCTTTTCGATTGTCCTATAATTTTTCCGGTTTCAAGATCTTCCACTCTGATTTTTGCCGACACTGGCTTGTTGTTTTTATCAACTAATTTACCTGATGCCGTACTCGTTTTATCGGGTCGTAAATCTTGAGGAAGATTTATCCAATAAATATCTTTGTTATAATTTGCGGAATTAACATTGAAAATTTCTTTTATTGAGCCCTCGAATGAACTGGTCAATTCTTCAAAATTATTGGTAGGATGGAACTTACCTTTCGAAAAACTCGAAATTTGTTTTAAATCGTTGTATGCAATGCTATTTTCCGGAACATCGTAAGCAATTGATTGTGTTTTATAAACTTCACCCTTTTCGGTGAGTATTTTCAATACATCATTTAAAACTGTGCAACTTGTTGCATTTCCATCAGTCATTAAAGTAATGGTTTTATATTTACTTATAGGGCTGGAATTTTTTTTCATATAATCACAAGCTATTAAATATGCTTCATACATGGGAGTATCGTCCAAAACTCCCAGTTTTTCGGTGAAAACCTTCAGTGAATCTGTGTTTTTCGAAAATGGAAAAACATTGATAATGGGATGGATACAATCACCGGCAAAAGTCAGAATTGCCACTTCGGTGTTATTTTGAATAGCTTTTTTACCAACAGTCAAGGTCGCTTTTTTCAAAGCTTCTAGTTTAATTCCACTCATACTTCCCGATACATCGAGCAAAAACAGCGCACTATTTTCGAAATATGTTATTTTTTCGTACGAAAAAAAAGCCTTATCGCCCGAAGTTGTAATTTTATAATCGGCATCCGATTCGTTGGTGTTAATTTCAGTTCCCAGGTTAACCGGTTCACTCCAGCAATTCCAGCAAGAATCGGCAAGGCGTGTAGATTTATAAATATCCATTTTGCCTAATCCACCATGACCATCGGAGCTAAAATAAAGAGTTTTCATATCGGGATGCAGAAAAGGCATACGATCGCAGTAACGTGTATTTATAGTGTTGCCTAAATTTATTGGTTCGCCCCATTCATCCTTGTCGTTCATCAACGAAATGTATATATCGGATGGATATAAAATGTCGCCATGATAATTTTGACGATGTTGAAACAAATTTTCACCACCAATTTTAGATGAAGCAAAAATTAATCCCCTGCCGTTACTGGTTATCATTGCGTCAGCCTGCCAATTTCCAGCATTGATTTGCCTTGGAAATTCTATGGCTTTTGACCAACCGGAGATGGTTCTTTCGGCGTAATTAAGTATTCCAGACTTGAAAATCAACAACATACTACCATCCGACGAAATACTTAATGGTGAATCATTTGTTTCGGATGAAGACAGGTTTGTTAGCAATTTTCCTGCATCCCAGTTGCCATTTACCTTTTTTGAAACAAAAATATCTTCACCTCCAATATTGTCTATTCTGTCGCGTCCACAAAAATACATGAGTTTTTCATCGGCGGTTAATACAGGTAAATATTCTCCACCAACAGCTGTATTAATCAGATTACCGGCTGAATATATTTTTGTTAATTTATCCACTTTTTTACTTAAAAGAACTTGTAAATCAGTTATTTTTTTATTGTTTTTTCCAAAAAATGAACTGTATATTTTTGTTTTTTCTAAAGCCGCTCTCCATTCTTTTTTATTAATATTATTGGCAATTAAACGTTGTAAAGCAACAAATGCTTTTTCGGATGGAGCTGCTAGCTTTATATACCTGTCATATTTTTCAAAATCTTTTAAATTATAGGGATTTTCAAGATTGAGTTCATCACCAAGTATTACTAACTTGTAATCTTGCATTTTTATATCTTTGAAAATTGGTAAATCGAAATTTTTATAAAAAAGGTCGAGGGTTTGTTTTTCACCATCATTGGTAAACACATCGTGAAATACCATTAAAGCTTTCGATCTTTTATTCTCTCTGAAATTATCAACACAATAGGTTAAAATTTTTAAATCATCATTTCTTTTACCAATAGATAAAATACTGTCTTCGGCAGCCGATTTCAAAGACTCATTATCTGAATTTATAATTAAATTGCGGTAACTATTCCAATCGCCAATAATCGTATTTTCAAAAAAAAATCTTTCATTGGCTTTTATTTTCTCAAGTTCCTGTTTTTCAGCACTAAGCAATTTCACAGTCATGCTTTCGGGTACTTTGGTTTGTTGTGCAAAAAAACCGAAGTCACAGAATACAAACAAAAGCAAACATGTTAAAATCCTTTTCATACAGAATTGAAAATTTCAAAATACGATTAGATTGTAAAAGTAAGACTTTTTTTGAGAAATAGAAACCTGACTGGAGAAAATTACTTTATTGCCCATTAGCTTATTTTCCTTACCTTTGCACAAAATCCTACTCCGTTAGGTTTTTAGTTACAAGTTGTGAGTGAACATCGGTTAGGTATTTATTACATATGTCATTTGAAAAATTAGATCTTATAGAGCCGATCTTAAACGCTCTCAAAACAGAAGGTTACACCATCCCAACACCCATTCAGGCAATATCAATTCCAATAATTCTTAAAGGTCGCGATTTATTAGGCTGTGCTCAAACAGGAACCGGAAAAACGGCTGCATTTGCTCTTCCCATTTTACAACAATTGTATCTTGCCAAAGGAAATGATCGCGCTCCACGAAAAATTAAAGCTTTAATTGTTACCCCAACGCGTGAACTTGCCATACAAATTGGTGAAAGTTTTACGAGTTATGGTTGTAATACCGGTTTGCGTCATACAGTCGTGTTTGGTGGCGTGCCTCAAAATCAACAGGTTCACCCACTAAAAATGGGCGTGGATATTTTAGTGGCAACTCCCGGACGATTACTCGATTTAATTAATCAGGGTTATGTAAAACTGGGTGATTTGAGCATTTTTGTTTTGGACGAAGCTGATCGAATGCTCGATATGGGTTTTATTCACGATCTTCGGAAATTGATTAAACTGATTCCAACCAAGCGACAATCACTTTTCTTTTCGGCTACCATGCCCGAAAGTATTCGCGTGTTGGCAAGTACCATTCTTACCAATCCCGAGGAAGTAGAAGTGACTCCGGCATCGACTACAGCCGAAACTGTTGACCAGGAAATGTATTTTGTGGATGCAGAAAACAAGAAAGATTTATTGATTCATGTACTTCAGGATAAGTCGATTGCCACTGTATTGGTATTTACTCGTACCAAGCATGGTGCCGACAAAGTACAACGTTTTTTATCAAAAGCACATATTAAAGCCGAAGCTATTCATGGAAATAAATCGCAAAATGCCCGTCAAAATGCCTTGCGAAATTTTAAAGACCGAACAACAAGAGTTTTAGTGGCAACAGATATTGCAGCCCGTGGAATTGATATTGATGATCTGAATTTGGTGATTAATTACGAAATACCAAATATTCCCGAAACCTATGTTCACCGTATTGGTCGGACGGGTAGGGCAGGGCTCGAAGGCAAAGCCATTTCGTTTTGCGATGCCGAAGAACGCGATTTTTTAAAAGATATTCAAAAATTAATATCAATTCGGATTCCATTGGTGAATGATCATCCATATCCAGCTATAAATATACCTACTGACGGAAAAGGAAAGCCAAAACCAAAAGTACAAAACGTTCGTTCACAAAATCCCAATAAACCCAAAATTAATCACACCCGTACGCCTGTAAGCAAAATTTCATCGTCTTTTGTTCAAAATAATGATAAAGTACAGGGGAAGATGGAAAGTGACTCAAGAAAATCGGAATTTGTTCCCAAAAGACCTGAAACTACTTCGAGGCATAATGACAACTCGATGAGAAGCACAGTAAATGAAACAAATAAAACCCAACGTACGACCAATAAATATTGGGGCAAAAGGTAAACTACAAAAAAAAAGACCCTTTAAATTTATCTAAATGGTGTTTTTTTTATTTTTTCTTTTTCGCATTAGTCCTCATTTCATTCTCCACTTTTCGTTCCAAAATGATTCGTGAAATTAAATCGACAGGTATTTCTTGCCCTGGTTTAAAGCGAATACCCCCCATCGTCGTATCAAAGTCTCGCAGTTCTTCTTCAAATCTTTTGAAAATAGTAGAACTCATGGACGTAAATGAAAAATGATTTTTATGAGCACTGAATCCTACCAACATATAATGATAGCTATAACAAGCAATGCCATAACTGATTGATTCAGTTGCTTCCGGAGCCAATGTTCGTATCAATTGACGTAATTGTTCCAACGATTTCCGATATACTTCGGGCTGAATATTTATATATTCGTCAACTGTTTTGATGGAAAGTTTTTGTTTTTCTTCTACCATAAAGCTTTCAATTTTACATTTTCAATCTATCAAACAACATTGATTAATAATGGTTCAAAAAAGAACAGAGATATTTTTCAATTGCTCTGTTTTTATTTATTTGATTCAGCTTTTTAAGAATTAGAATGATATGTTCTTAACTTCCAATCTGTAAACTATAATTTTAATTAGATTATTTCAAATTATGTTTTAGCAACAATGAAGTTGAAATACTCGAAATAATTAGTTTAAGTTCAGGACTGATATCATCCCCTATCCATACCCGTCCATTATTTAAACACGAAACAGCTCCGATAGATTGTTCGTTCCTGATAAACTCATATCCAAGATATTCAGATTTTATCCAATTTATATTGCCTTCAACTTTACTAACTCCTCTAATAGTGATAAAATTATCTTTTCCATCGCTGGCACTTCCACAATTTTCATTGTTCGAAAATCCTGCATCAAAATTTGAAACAATAAATTCCAACGCATTGATTTTATTATCCTGGGGTAAAATTGTGCCAGCAAAAACATTTAGATATTTAATTGAATAGGATAAAAATCCATTTAACAGGCTTAATTCATTGTTTTTGAATTTGCTGACAGCAAAAACATCAGCTTGCTTTTTATCTGCTGTAGTTTGTACAAAACTCAGTTTTTCATGTGCTTTTTCAAATTTAATGATAAACGGAATTTCAGTTCTAACCGTCCAACCCCTTTTTACTTTCGACGTAAAATAATTGCCATAGGTAATAACTTGTTTAAATTGGAAACCCTGAACTCCCTTTACATCGAACACAGAAGTGTTCGTTTTTAAATCAGGTGAAAGCAGTAGATTCTGACTTTTACAGCCCACAAGCAGAGAAAGAAGCGAAAAGAAAATTAATTTTTTCATAAAACAATAATTATTAAATTTATCAATTGAAAATTGTCTTTTTAAAGTTTGCGAGTCATTTTCAAAAACCACTCCAAAAATATTTTTGATAATACGTAAAAAAAACGGAACACTTTCTTGTAACGGTTTTTCTATCAATATTGAATTTGAATTTTATTCAGCAACAATTTCAAAAGCAACTTCAACAGTAACTTCTATGTGCAATTTTAATGTAGTTGAATAAGTACCAACCTATTTTATTAGTTCTTTTAGTACAATTACTTTACGATCAACTTCAAAACCTGATTTTTCGAAAGTATTAACTGTTGACTGAAGGTATAATTTTAAAATGGAATTAAATGATGGTATATCTGTTCTAGGAACTTACCTGTTTGTAAAAATACAACTGCAGAAACAATTATGGCTATTGATGTAACGATGTTTTCAATTACTACCATCGTTTGGACATCAATAACTGTTGCAATTGATGAAGTAAAACTTGGAAATTTATACGCAATTTATCCAAATCCAACAAAAACAGATATTTAAGTAAATAAAGCTGATATAAGTAATCACTATCAACCGAGATAAATTAAAATTCGGCTGATTTTCTTATTAAGTTGTTTATTATTAATTATTTAATTCTAAAAATTATTCTTTTTAAAAACCTACCTCTCCATTAGAAACAAGATAGTTGTAGATTTGGACTATTGTTTAATGTAGAACTTCTCTTACGTTTAGAGTAAGTTCGTTTACAATTTTCAATGAGTCACATATATCTATATGGCTTATCAAATGAATCCTAACTATAATAAACGCAATCACTATTGACCGACAAAAATTAAAAACTGTCGGATTTTAAATTTATATATCT
>JACDZH010000434.1 GCA_013426815.1 Paludibacter sp. | reverse complement strand
TTCGCCTGAAACTGGAAAGAAACCGAGGATTAATTTTACTCTGACACCTTTTATCCTATGCTGCCCGCCACTATCGCCCATATCCTGCTCTCAAGCTCCCTGCTCGACGCCCTCAAAGGCCAGATCTCCCCCGCCTTTATCATCGGCCTCCTCGCCGTGATTCTGGTATCTTCCATCCCCTTTTTCTACAACCGCTACAAGAAGAAAAAGGACGATAAAAGCTGACGCTCAGGGTAAAATTAAATCTTGATTCAACCAACGAAAAGGCATAGGCTTACTTTTTGGTAAAATTTCTTACAGACTAATTTTATTCTGACCCCTTTTTATTTGACCCCTTTTTATTCCACGTTGGAGAAACAAATATGAATTTGAGCGACGGCCAGAAAATCACTTATTTGGCAAATTTAGTTACTGTCTCGCGAGCTGATGGCAGTGTTTCCCCGAACGAAACACAGGCGATTGAGACTGCTCTGAAGCGTATTGGCGCAAGAAAGACGATCTTGAAAGAAGCTGACGCTCTTGCGCAAAGTGAAGGCTTTATTCCGACTGCTGTAGGCTCCTTCTCTGCTCGAATAGCCAACCTCGAAGACATGATGCTGATCTTACTGGCAGATGGTGTTCTAGATCAAGCGGAGAAACCCGTTGTATTGGCATTCGCCAAGAAGGTAGGCATCACAAATGATCAACTGCAACTCGTCTTGAGCGAAGTTCGGGCTTCACTTACCTCGTCGGAGTCTTCACCCAAATGTCCTAACTGTTCTGCCGCCGTGCCCCGTGAAGCCAAGTTCTGCCCTAAATGCGGAGATTCTCTTGAGATATCAGACAAGGCAGCAGCAGTTGCAGTCGACTATCCAATCCCTTCGATTGGCATTGCAATTGAGTTCGCGGAATCCACCGCGAGCGGGTTTATTGATGCGGTTCGAAAGGCCAAGGTGGCGCCTAAAAATGCCGAGTGCTTAAGGGGCAAAAAGACTTGGTACATGGCAGCATGGCCCAAGGAACGCATAGCAGAAGCCACGAAACTTGTGGAAGACTTAAAGGGCATGAGAAACCGAAAGGTCTGGGTAGATGGAAAAGACTCACGTTGGGATGACGTTTTCGGATTCACTTGGTGCAGCGAACAGCGGAACACGGCCTATCGGCCACTTGAGTACTGCTTTGGCATCGATGACAAGAGACTCAATCTGTGGGGCTGCAAAAATGCACGAATGGACTGGGGCAAGTGGAGTGATTGGTTCTCGTACGGAAGCTTCAAGAAGGCAGGTCTCTTGAAGGCAGTACACACCTTCGTATTCGACAAAAAGAGGATTCGACACGAATTGGAGACTAACCTTTTTCGATTTCGATTCTGTCCCCATCTAAATTTCAAGCTTGTTGAAGCCGTCTTGGCCCAGCTGCCCAATGAGGTGGAAGTTCAACAAAAGGGAGATTGGACATATAAGGAAGACTATGACGAAAGCCCCAGCTCGATAAAGATCAAAGAAAAGATCGTTGTAACTATTCAGCATCCAAAGTTGATGCAGTACTTACCATGAATGCTGGCCAC
>JACDZH010000069.1 GCA_013426815.1 Paludibacter sp. | reverse complement strand
TTTTTATAAAATCGAGCAAAAAATATAGGACTTTATAAACACACTCTAATTAATAGCGACCTAGAGGTCAATTTCTGCCATTCATAGTATAATTTTATCTTTGTACTTCAATTTAAAACAAACAGAAGAGGTGACAAGCATTTTATTTACAAAATTAGACAAGCATATTGGTTTTAGTTATTTTAGTTTCGATCGGATTGTATTTCGGGGTTATTTACCTGATTTTGTTTGTTGAGGGAAGTGTAACAAAACTATTGCGTAATTTGAGTTTTGAGAATCACAGCAATGGTGTACTTAAAAGTTTGACCGACCAACTCAATTCACACTTAAAGAAAACCGCCAACCAAATGCAAGTTTCCATTCACTGGTGGGGAACAGTAGAGAAGTCAAAATACAATTCCAAGCTAGATTTTGTAAAAGAATTGTAAGCAGGTGAGATTAATAAAAAACAGAAAACCGACAAGGTAATTTTTATCATTAAAGCTACTGAAAGCACACGGACATTTGCCAATAAAACAGTGAAAACTAAAAGTGGAAAAAATTGTTTGAAAATGTATTCTTGTTCTAAACTTGTAAGTAAGAATTACAAATGAAAGAAAATCCAAAAACTGCAAAAATTGCATATTAACTACGAAAAATTTATTTAAAGAGGTGCTATAAAAAAGAGCAAATGGTTTAATAAGTACCAACTAACCAAAGATTTCCATGTTTACTAATAATTTTCGTTAATTAATCACGATTATTTTGTAAACAACTTATTATCAATACGAAATTAAAAATATAAAAACGAACAATCAGAAAATCATTCAAATATTGAAAAGCAAATTCGATGATTAATGAAGCTATAAAGTTTGTTGTTAGCGAATTAAATATTTCTGTGTAAAATAAAAACCGTGTATTTTATTTACGTTTTGGAAAAGTAAGAAACAAAAACATAAGGGATTGATGTTGACGAAAAGTAATTGTTGTAATCATGTTTTAATTCAACTCTTCAGGTTGTCATTATCATTTATTCTCATCCCCAAATTTCGATGTGGATTGAGCATATTCTACTCTGCGAGTTGTCAAACTTCTGTCATTCTGTCACCAAACTTATCATGGCATTTTTTTTGAATAGTAAAAATTTGTACAAGTCAGAATGCGACTTCATGTTGCATGCAAACTAAGCAAATTTACAAATCAACTTAATTAATTACCGGTCGGAATCGGAACTCAAAAATTCTGAACCAATCAACTTAATTATCTAATAAAAATAAAATAAAATGGCAAAAGGAAACATCGGGGTTACGAGTGATAATATTTTCCCCGTTATCAAGAAATTTTTGTACAGCGATCACGAGATTTTTTTGCGTGAATTGGTGTCTAATGCTGTGGATGCAACACAAAAGTTAAAAACATTGACTGCTGTGGGCGATTATAAAGGCGAACTCGGCGAATTAACCGTTCGGATAGCTGTAAACAAAAAGAAAGGTACATTGACCATTTCCGACCGCGGAATTGGAATGACAGCCGAAGAAATTGACAAATACATTAACCAGATTGCTTTTTCAGGTGCCGAAGAGTTTTTAGAAAAATACAAAAACGATGCTCAGGCTATTATCGGTCATTTCGGACTTGGTTTCTATTCATCATTTATGGTATCGAAACAAGTTGAAATCTTTACACAATCGTATAAAGAAGATGCCACAGCTCAACATTGGGCATGTGATGGAAGTCCCGAATTTGATTTGGAAGACACCATCAAATCGGAACGTGGAACTGATATTGTGTTACACATTGACGATGATAATAAGGACTTTTTGGAAGAAGCTCGCATTCAAGAGTTATTGACAAAATATTGTAAATTTCTCCCCATCGAAATTGCATTTGGGAAGAAAAAAGAATGGAAAGATGGTAAAAATGTGGAAACTGAAAATGACAATATTATCAACAATACCACTCCGGCTTGGACACGCAAACCTGCCGACTTGACAGACGAAGATTATAATAACTTCTACCACGAGTTAAACCCAATGGCTGAAGATCCATTGTTTCATATTCACCTAAATGTCGATTATCCGTTCCACTTGACCGGTATTCTTTATTTCCCAAAAATTAAGAATAACATTGATATGCAGCGCAATAAAATTCAGTTGTATTGCAATCAGGTTTATGTGACCGACCATGTTGAAAATATTGTGCCTGAATACTTAACACTGTTGCATGGTGTGATTGATTCACCTGATATTCCATTGAACGTGTCGCGTAGTTATTTGCAAAGTGATGGCAATGTAAAGAAAATTTCGAGCCATATTACCAAAAAAGTGGCTGACCGGTTGAATGAGATTTTTAAAGCAGACCGTCATCAATTTGAAGAAAAATGGGATAATTTGAAACTCTTTATTCAATATGGAATGTTGAGCGACGAGAAATTCTACGAACGCGGCGAAAAGTTTGCTCTATTGAAAAATGTTGATGGCAAATACTTTACTTTCGAAGAATATAAAATATTGACGGGCGAAAATCAAAAAGACAAAAACGGCGATATTATTTATCTTTATGCCAATAAAATAGATGAACAATACAGTTATATTGAACACGCCAAAGAAAAAGGTTACGATGTATTGCTGATGGACGGACAGTTGGACGTGCATGTGGTAAGTCAGTTAGAGCAAAAATTTGAGAAGACCCGTTTTGTCCGTGTCGACAGCGATGTGATTGACAAAATCATTCAGAAAGAAGATGTTGCAAAAGTAACTTTTAGCAACGATCAACGCGATGCGCTGGTAACAGTTTTCGATTCACAATTGCCTGTCATCGAAAAAACAAATTTTATTGTAACTTTCGAACAATTGGCCCCAACCACCATGCCCGTTTTCATTACACAAAACGAATTTATGCGCCGTATGAAAGAAATGTCGGCATTGCAAGGTAGTGGAGGAATGATGAACTTCTACGGCGAAATGCCCAATAGTTACAATTTGGTGTTGAATACAGCTCATCCACTCATCGAAAAGTTGTTGAAAGACGAAGAAACGGCTTGTGATTCAGGAATTACACCTATTGCCACTGAACTGAATGAATTGAAATCAAAACAAAATAAGCTGAAAGAAAGTCACAAAGACAAAAAAGACGAAGAGATTCCAACGGCAGAAAAAGCAGAACTTGACGATTTACAAAAGAAAATTGATCAACTCACCGACAACAAAAAAGCTGTGTTAAAAGCTTTTGCATCCGAAAACAAACAAGTTCGTCAACTTATTGACTTGGCACTTTTGGCAAGTAATATGTTGAAAGGCGAGGCTTTGGCTAAGTTTGTAAAACGTAGTGTGGAATTGCTTTAATTGGCGATTAAGTTAAAGCACAATTTAAAAATAACCGAACGTTCACGTTCGGTTTTTTTTATTTTTTAGCCATATTTTAGTTCAATGTTTAATTGAATGAAATGACTCTCCGACCAACTATTTTTTATTTTTACCAACATAATGCCAACTGATACACATTTTCTTTTTACTTTTGCATAATATCTAAAAATTCATTTAGGGTCTAAATCCATTTGAAACATTTCAACATCCATCAGAATATGAATAAGCAATTTTATTTGTTTACACTGTTATTTATCAGCACCTTATCATTTTCTAAAAATCCAATAGAGAATTTTATAAATAATCCATTACTCGAAAATGCAAATATTAGTTTGTTGGTAAGGGACTTGGAAACCAATAAAACAATCTATGATATTCGCTCTAAAAACAGTATTATTCCGGCTTCAACCATGAAGTTGATAACAACGGCAACAGCTTTGGAATTGTTGGGTTCAAATTTTTGTTTTGATACAAAACTGGAAATTGATGGTAAAATTGACGTTGATGGAGTTTTGAATGGTAATTTATACATTCGGGGTGGTGGCGATCCTACTTTGGGTTCAGAATTTTTAGGAAATCCTGATTTTTTGGCAAATTGGGTAGAAGTAATTAAAAATGCAGGAATAAAAAAAATAAATGGAAAAATTATTGCAGATGCTACACTTTATGATGCACAAGGGGTGAATCCGAAATGGACCTGGGAAGATATGGGAAACTATTATGCTGCAGGTTCTTATGGCATTTCTTATATGGATAATACTTACAAATTGGTGTTACGTTCGGGATTGGTGGGCACAACACCCGAAATTATAAAAGTAATTCCCAAAATTCAGCAACTTTCCTTCGAAAACCATTTGAAAAGCACCGAAATTGCGTTTGATAGTGCTTACTTTTACGGTGCGCCACATTCAAATCTTAGAAGTATCCATGGCGAGATTCCTGCTAACAGATTGGAATTTATTATCAAAGGTGATATTCCAAATCCTGGTTTATTGTTGGCAGAACATTTTCATAATAAATTGATTTTTAGTGGCATAACCATTAGCGAATTGCCCACCAATGTTGTAACTTCAAACTCAGAACGCAAGATGATTTATATACAAAAATCGCCACCTTTAACTGATATTATTAAAGAAATAAATGTACATAGCAATAACGGTTATGCAGAACAGGTTTTTCGGTATTTATCGTTGAAAAACAGTGCAGTGGCAACTTCGAATGTAGCAAAAGAAGTGATAAAAGCTTTTTGGAAAACGAAAGGATTTCCGGTTGAACAATTGTTTATGTACGATGGTTGTGGACTTGCGCCCGAAGATGCTGTTTCTGCCCAGTTTTTTGTTGATTTGCTTATGTACATGAAAATGCAAAGTCCGAATAAAAATACTTTTTTCAATTCATTACCGGTTTCGGGCGAAAGTGGCACATTGACTCATTTCCTCGAAAAAACGCTTCTGTCCGGTAAAGTGCATGCTAAAAGTGGCACTATTGCCCGTGTAAAATGTTATGCAGGATATGTTGAATGGAAAGAAAAAAAATACATTTTTGCCATTTTGGTAAATAATGCCAATGGAACTTCAAAAGCTGTGAACAGAAAAATGGAGGAATTTTTATTATCATTGACTGAGAATTAATTTTCAATCCAAGGTTGAGTCCACTCCGAAAAGTGTTTTATAAACTCTTCTACTCACAGGCAGGCGCAAAGATGTTAAGTTGCTAAACTTGTCCCGCAATGCGGGAGCCGCTATGAAATAAAGGTTTTGTATATCTGAGCGTTGTGTATTCGTGTCTTTGTGGACTTAGCGTTCAAAAAAGGAATATGGACTTATCAGAGTAGACTCAAGGTTTAAAAAATAAATATGAAAAACATTCATTTCGTCAAACAAACACCATCTACAAACATCTTACTTTGGGAAATGATTCGGGAAAATGATTTGCCCGAAGGTTTTTTGATTTATACTGATTTTCAGATAGTTGGTAAAGGACAAAAAGGCAATTCGTGGGAATCGGAATATAGAAAAAATCTGCTTTTCAGCATGGTACTTTACCCACAACAGGTTAAACTCAACGAACAGTTTTTGATTTCGCAATTGGTAAGTGTGGCGATGAAAATGACTTTGGACAAATATACGGACGATATTACAATAAAATGGCCAAATGATATTTATTGGAAGGATAAGAAATTGGGTGGAATTCTTATTGAAAATTCATTGCAAGGCTCAAAAATAAAATTTTCGGTAGTAGGTATCGGACTGAATGTAAATCAAACCGAATTTATGAGTGATGCACCTAATCCGGTCTCTTTGCGGCACATCATTGGAAAACAGCTAGCCCGCAAACCTTTATTGAAAAGCATTCTAAAAAATATTGTGGATTTGTACAATAACCTGAATGCTAACACTATTCAAATCGAATATACAAAAATGTTATATCGAAAAGATGGATTTCATCTTTTCGGAGCAGGCAATGAAATTTTTCAGGCAAGAATTTTTGCAGTTTATCCCGATGGAAAATTAGAATTGGAAACAGCTAATGGAGAATATCGGAGCTTTTATTTTAAAGAACTGAGTTTTGTGGAGGATTAATGGCTTAACGTTCAATTGTTTAACTTTCTTATTGTTAGGGGCAAGGCAAAAAAAAGAAAAAGATAAAACAACTCACTTTAAAATAACAAAACGTTGAAGATTTTTATAGAGTTTCTTGAAATTGACAAATATTAAAAATGAAACGTTTTAACGTCTCAAAATGCTTCACAATTAAAAGTTTATACAGAAATTTTGAACGTTTTTTTTTATAAAAATTTGTGGAGATTTATCATTTACTAGAGTTTTCAAATTGCACTTTTTAAGTCTAGCAAGTTGACTTTTTTTTGTGGCGTAAAGAATTATTGAAAATTTATGTATATTTTTGTAATTCACGAAATTACACAGAGAAGAAGTTGAATTTATTTCAATAATTTCAGAATAAAAATATGTGAAGCCCTAATTTACAAAATACAAATAATAATCCCTAAGACCCTTATTCCCTTATTTTCATTGTATAAATATCATAGTAAATAGATTTAGGATTTGGTTAACATTTTCTTCTAAGGAGCTTTTCAATAAAAAATGCAATTTATAATATAAAACAAATTAAACATGGAGTTCAATCCGAAAATCATTTGCACACTAAATAAAAGAAAATACGAAAAACACGATAATTATATTGTCCATATATAATTAATTATCAAACAATTGAAAATTTTCACTTAAAATATTTAGTGATAATCTGTAAATTCTGTGTATTCTGTGTGCAAATACTGGCTTTTAAGAGTAGACTCAACATTCAAAAACCAAAAATGGACATACAAACACTTTACAAAATGAAATCGAAATTTGTTGCACGCAAAGTAGGCAACGAATTGATAATAGTACCACTTACTGACAATGTAGCTCAAATGAGTGAACTCTTTACTTTAAATGAAACAGCTAAGTTCCTTTGGGAAAATATTAGCGAACATGCAAGCAATGAAGATATAGAAAAATTATTGACCGACGAATTTGAGGTTGATGCTGAAACTACACGCAGGGATGTTGCCGCATTTTTAAGCAATATGGATATATTACTGAAAAAATAGCCAGCATATTTAAATGGAAAATCAACAAAAAACTTTTAGTTTGTCAATTGCCGATTTTGCAATTCAACTGCATTCCGAATCGCTAATTGAATTGGAAGATGGATATTTGCCATTTCTGAAAAACATAGTTAATAAACCAGATATAGACATTGAATGTATTGCCGGATGGCCTGATTTCAGTTTTGATGAATCACAAAAGGTTTTTGAAGCTAAAAATGAGGTGCAAAAGTTTTATGCTATTTACAGCATAAACTCAGGTTTGGGATTTGTTGTTTACAACCAACAAACCAATGAAATACAACAAATTGCATTATTGAATGAGCATTTCACACACTGGAAAGTTTATTCCGTAACATTAGACGATATAATAATGCCCCTTAAATATCCTATGGGTCCTATCATAATGCACTATATGACCCTGACTAGCGACGCCGTGATGATGCATGCTTCGTGTGCATTCGATGGCGAAAAAGGACGCATGTTTTCTGGCTTTTCGGGTGCCGGGAAAAGTACCATGTCGATGATATGGTCGCAAGCCGGAAGCCAAATAGTTAACGATGACCGATTGATTATAAGGAAGACTGATAACGGATTTAATGTGCACAACACGCCCATGTATTACAAGGATATGCCAAAAGTTGCACCGTTAAGTGCAGTCTATTTAATTAGTCATTCGCCTGAAAATAAGATTAAAAAACTAGCCGGTGCCATGGCTGTTACACGTGTTATGGCTTTTTGCATTCAGAATAATTTCGACAAGCAATTTATACAAAAACGACTGCGTATTTTCACCGAAATAAGTATGCAAGTACCGGTTTATGACCTGGGTTTTGTGCCCAATCAGAGTGTTGTTCAATTTATAAAAGCCCATGAAGCCTGAAATTCTTAAAAACGAATTGCTCAGTATGACCGCAACCTTGCTGGGAGATAATCGCACTTTGGGTTTAAAAATGCAGGGCTTCAGCATGTTTCCAACTTTTAAAGAGGACGATTATGGTTATATAGAAAGTTGCACTTCTGAAAGTTTAACTAAGGGCGATTTGGTAGTTTTCAGGCACAACAATACACTGGTAGCACACAGATTAATAGACATTAAAGAGAAAAACGGTGCGAAAATATTTATTGCTAAAGGCGATAAAAATTATCATAACGATGCTCCTTTTACCGAAAACGAATTGGTTGGGAAAGTAATTTCGTTTAAAAGAAATGATAAATTAAAAAACACAAACAGTCCATTTATGCGATGGCAAAGGTTTATTGCTTTGAATTTTCACAATGTTTTCATCCCGATGTACAATTTACAAATTCTCATCAAAAGCCACTTATCAAACTTTAAGTATATTTTAAAATCGCTGATAAAAAATGTAAACTTATTTGCCAAAGGTTCTACAAAGCTTTTGATAATAAATGCCATTATAGCTATACTACAAGGAGTTATGCCTTTTGTGCTCATAGTTTGTATCAAGTTACTTATTGACGCACTTACCAATATTTCTACTCAAAATCTCGGCATTCAGTTTCATTTAATTTTGCTTTTAATAGTAACTGCATCCGTGTTTTTAATAAGCGGTTTACTCACGGAAATTCGTTCCTATTTCTCTGAAAAACTTTCGCAATCGGTAATACTTCACATATACGAAAAACTACATAGCAAACATGCATCACTCGACTTGTCTCATTACGAAAGCCCTACCGACCAGGACAAAATACACCGCGCCGTACAAGAAGCATCGTTCCGTCCCATCAAGATTATCAACGAGTTACTTACAGCAATCAGATCCATTGCAGCATCGCTTTTTTTGATAGGTTTATTTATTACAATTAAGTGGTATTTAATTGCGTTACTTATTATTGCTATACTCCCCGGTGTGTTTTTTCGCCTTAAGTTTTCACGCAAATTATACAAACTCAAAGAAACTCAAAGTACCAAGGAAAGGGAAATGTATTATTTCAATCGTGTGCATACCGGTTTTCCTTTTGCAAAAGAGATGAAACTGTTTGGTTTTTTTCAGTTTTTCAAAGTACGATTTAACCAAAAACAAGCAGATTTATTTGAAGAGAAAATCTCTTTGCGAAAATCTGAGTTAAGGGTCAATATAGCGGCACAGGTATTTGCCGTGCTACTTATTTTTGTTGCATTGGGATATGTATCGTATTTAAAACTAAATGGAGCAATTTCTATTGGCACGGTGGTTTTGTTTTTCTTTGCCTTTCAGCGAGGGTATTCCGTATTGAACGATTTGTTTTACTCATTAACTAAAATAGTGGAAGATAACACCTATCTGAACGATTTTATGGATTTTTTAAATATGCCAACATCATCCGATTTATCAGAAGAGAATGCCACTTTTACACTTGAAAAGGAAATAAAAATTGAAAATGTGCGGTTTAAGTACGAAACCAGCAAAAGAGATGCTTTGAAGGCGTTAAACATCAGCATTCCGGCAGGAAAAACAGTGGCATTTGTTGGAGCGAATGGATCAGGAAAAACTACCCTAATCAAATTATTATGTGGATTTTATCAACCGATGGAAGGTCACATTTTTTATGATGGAAACGATGCGAGACTTATTGGTCAGCATAAAATTTGCAAAAATATTACAGCTGTTTTTCAGGATTTTGCGTTGTATAATATCTCAGCACTCGAGAATTTATGTTTGGGCGATGTGGATGCTCCGATTGATTTAGAAAGAGCCAAAAAAGCAGCAAAAGCTGCCGGAATAGATACGGTACTTGAAAACTTGCCTGATGGATATTCGAATTTGCTGGGAAATTTATTTAAAACCGGCGAGGAATTAAGTATAGGACAGTGGCAAAAAATAGCCATTGCTAGGGCATATTATCGCAATTCGCCATTTATTATTATGGATGAACCATCGAGCGCATTGGATGCCCAAGCTGAATCGCAAATTATAAATAGCCTAAAACTGTTAGCCCACAATAAAACGGCTATTATTATTAGTCACAGACTTTCGACTGTTAAGATGGCAGATTTGATATTTCTTTTTTGTGAGGGTGAAGTGATAGAATCGGGTAGTCATCAAGAACTTATTGCACTAAAAGGGAAGTATTTTGAGCTATTTAATAAGAGCAACTCCCCTGAATTTCTTTGACATTGTAATAATATATTTTCATTTTTTTAATTGATATTAAAGCAAATTGGTTTTAAATATTCATATATGTATGATCGGCTAAAAAAAAACAAACTTATTGTTAATCAATATTATATCATTGTCTTTGTGTGTCTAAATTCAAGTAAATATAACAAAAACCCCCGAAAAAAGTGTGTACAATTACCTCCTTATGTATGTCCCAGTTAATTTTTACAGAAATTGAATCTCCATTCAATCAAAATCTGAATATAATCACCCATTGGGTTGTATTTAGCTAAGATTAAAGCACTGATAAGAAGGAATAAAAATACTGCAAATACGCTTTTTCGGTTTAAAATGACTTATTTTAAGCCCATTCCCTTCTTCGAAGTTTTTCAACTTCGTTTTTCTGCATTAAAAATTTAATTGAAATTTGAGCAGCTATAAAATTATCTTAAACAAAATTTTTAGTATTTTTGGAAAAGATTTGAGTTTTCGCTACAGGTTCCGAAATAAACGGGAGACTGGCGTTAGTAGTAATCCGAGAAATATAAAAATTCATTGAGTTACGAAGCTAAGGACTAAAAAATGAGATTTGAAAATCAAATAGTTAAGTGAAAAATAGCCAGAATGTTTAAAAAAAAATAAAAACATGACAGAACTTGAGCAATATATAAAATCATACTTTGGAATAGTTGCAATTGACGACTTGAAGACAATAGTAACCTTGTTTAAAACAACGACAATAAAACGAGGTGAATTTCTTTTAAAATCTGGCAAATATTGCAATAAATTAAGTTTTGTCCAATCAGGACTATTGAGAATGTTTGCAACCATTGACGACAAAGAAGTGACACAATGGATTTCTACAAATGGTTATTTTGCTACAGACTTATCAAGTTTCATTTTTGAAAAACCTTCTCGTTGGACAATTCAAGCACTAGTTGACACAGAACTTTACTCAATAACAAAAGAAGACTATAAAAAAATTGGAAATTTTGTTCCTAAGTGGAACGAACTTGAGAAATTATTTCTTGTGCGTTGTTTTACTATTTTAGAGGATAGAGTTTTTAGTCACTTGTCTATGACAGCTGAAGAAAGATATAACCTTTTCTTTGAAAACAATAAAGAACTTTTTAACCAAGTTCCATTGCATTACATTGCATCTATGCTTGGAATGACTCCAGAAACATTTAGTAGAATTAGAAAAAAGCAACTGTTATGATTTCTTGATTTTTGTCAAGAGCAAAATAATTATTCTGTTAGATCTTTGTAGCGAAATTTAATACAAACAATATTAACAATCTAACAACATTTATTATGAAGTATCTAACAACATTTATTTTTTTTTCAATTTTAAACACTACGGCAATGGCAAAGGAAATCAAAGCAGAAATTTTAATTAATGCAACACCAGAAAAAGTTTGGTCAATTCTTATAAACTTTGACAATTATCCGAATTGGAATCCATTTATAAAATCAATAATTGGAGAAGTGAAAGTTGGCAACAAAATCACAGCTAGAATTGAACCACCAGAAGCAAAAGGAATGACTTTTAAACCAAAAATTCTCACATTTGAAACAAACAAAGAATTAAAGTGGCTTGGACACTTATTGTTTGCCGGACTATTTGACGGAGAACACAAATTTGAACTGATTGACAACGGAAATGGAACAACAACTTTTGTTCAAAGTGAAAAATTTAAAGGTATTCTTGTTCCATTATTCAAAAAACAACTTGACAATAATATTAAAAAAGGATTTGAAGAAATGAATAAAAAACTAAAAGAATTGGCGGAATAAAAAACTAACCACTAATACATACCTTTGTCTTATGCTGTCTGAATTAGCATTTTACAGTTGCTACTAATTACAATCCAAAAAATGAAAAATTCATTAAGTTACGAAACTAACTAAAAAAACAGTTGAAAATTAAATACTTACGTGGTTGCTAGTCAGAATAATAAAAAAAAGATGCTTAGAAGTCGACAGAAGAAAATAAATGAAAAGATGCACAGTGAGTTTGGTAACTTAAAAACTGACTCATTTGATTTTGAATATATAGAAAGTTATTTCCGGAAAAAAAACCATTTTGAAGCTTTTCAGACACTAACTGACAAGACCTGTAACGATATGGACTTTCAGGAATTATTTATGTTTATCGACCGAACAAACTCTAAAGTAGGGCAACAATATCTTTATAATAAGTTGAGAAATATTCCGGCACACTCAACAGAAAATATCAAGAATGAAAGACTGTTGGATGAGTTTACAAATGATACAAACTTTAGAGTTTCAGTTCAAAGCCAGTTGAACAAATTGAATGATAGAGATGTATATTATATTGCTACGCTGTTTCAGGACGAAATTTTAAAACCACCCAAATGGTATTTTATTGTTCGGTTGCTATCTTTAGCAAGTGTATTGTCCTTTATAATGACATTTTTTACTCCAATATTCTTTTTTGTAATTTTGGGTTTATCCATTATCAATATTGTAATTCACTTCTGGAATAAGAAAAACCTTAACAATTATTTTAGTTCTATTCCAAAGCTCTCAAAACTAAATGGTGTTGCTCAAGAATTATTTAAGAATGACATTTTAAAAGAAATAAATCCGAATTTGAAGAAATCGACAAGTATACTAAACAAAGTCAATAGTAGAATGTCTATATTCAATTTGGACGCAGGACTACAAAGTGATCAGCAGATGTTTTTTTGGTTAATTATGGAACTTGTGAAAATTGTATTTTTGTTAGAACCATTATTTCTATTTGGAACGCTAAAGCGGATTGACACAAAAAGAACCGAAATAGAAGATGTGTTTCAATTTGTTGGAGAAATAGATGCTATTGTATCAATTGCTTCACTTCGCAAGGGTCTGAATAACTATTGCATACCGAAAATTATTGACAAACAGAAAAAACTTTTTGCTCAGGATGTATATCACCCATTGATTGAAAACTGTGTAAAAAACAACTTGAAAGTAAACGAAAAGTCAATTTTACTAACAGGTTCAAATATGTCAGGGAAGACTTCGTTTATCCGTACTATCGCTATAAATGTAATAACCGGATTGACTATAAACACTTGTTTTGCAGTTCATTTTTCGATGCCCAGAATGTGTGTTTTTTCTGCCATAAGAATTCGTGATGATTTAATGAACGACAGAAGTTATTATTTTGAAGAAGTAATGACTATCAAAGAAATGATAGATAAAAGTAAGAATAAGAACTTAAATTTGTTCTTGCTTGACGAGATATTTAAAGGAACTAACACGATTGACCGAATTTCGGCGGGCAAAGCTGTTTTATCTGCATTGAATGAAGAGAATAATATCGTTTTTGTATCAACTCACGACATTGAATTGGCTGACTTATTGAAAAACGAATATGATTTATATCACTTCAGCGAAATAGTTGACCAAATAACAATTGATTTTGACTACAAGCTAAAAGAAGGAAAATTAAAGAATAGAAATGCTATCCGAATACTTCAAATCAACGATTATCCCGAAAGTATTATAAAGGAAGCGATTGAAATATCGGAAAAACTTGACAAAATGACCTTGGCCAAAGAAAGTCAATGTGAACATGCTGAATGACGAGTATTTAGAAAGTTTTGACGTCCGCATTCATTTTGTAGTTTCACAACAGCAAATGATTCCGTAAAAGGAACATGCCGAGTATCGGTACCGCCAATGCATTTAAATTCGTGCTTTTTGCACAATTATACAAAACAAGATGAAAATAAAAAATATCATTTTAATAGTTTTTATATTGACAGGAACAAGTTCCTTTTCTCAGTTAGACTATAACCAATTGGAAAACTGGGCTTTTCATCCAACTAAAAGTCGAACGCTCATTGACGGCTATAATCTGGATATTGGCGTGGTTGATGAAAATCTGAATACCGTCAAAGTTTTCAAGATAACCAATAATTCAATGACCAATACGGGTGTGGATGCATTCTTCGTTCATCCCACACTCTTACCTGATTTATTTGCCTATACTACACGCGAAACTATTCCATTGTCCGAACAGCAATCCTGGATAATTGCTGAGAGTATTGTAGGGCAAGCTGGATTGTTGGCAAAATATGGTCGTTTTTTTGCACCACGATACCGTCAGTCAAGCCCACCTACTTATCTTCAAAGTCCACTTGATTTAACGCAGGCTGAAGTTATCGGCGAATCATATAAGGACATTAAAGCAGCCTTTCTTCATTACCTGAAAAATTACAACAATGGTAATAAAATTATACTTGCCAGTCATTCACAAGGAGCATATCTGTCGGCAATGTTGCTTAGAGATGTTTTCGATAATGACCCGGACATACAAAAACAATTGGTTACAGCCATAATTGGAGGTGCGCAGAGTGCTTATGCAGTACCATATCAGTTCAAAGGTGGATGGTGGCAAAACATTCCAATTTGCACAGAAATGAATCAATGTAATTGTGTGATGACCTGGCGAAGCTATAAAGATGGGCAATTAATTCCGCCATCAAACGCATCTATGCCTTATTATAATCCACACTTTGTGGACAAGAATCTTTTGTATCGTATAATGAATAATAATCAGGACAGGTTTTTGCAAGATTCTTTGTATTATAATTCTCAATTGGTTCCTCTCCGTTATTATCTAGTGCCAAAAACTGATCAACCATACGGGGGAAATGTAGGATTTATAGCTTTTGACAGTTTATATCAAATTAAATTTCAACGAGATGCAGCAACAAAAGTTGGCTTTGCGGTTAAACATACCCCAAAACCCAACGACCAACGCCCAAATTATCTTTTAGAGGAAGAATCAAGCCCGATGTTTAATTATCAAGGCTACCATCATAAGGATTATAATATTTATACCTGGGCAATGATGGAGCAAATAGACATGAAACTGGCTGAATGTGGAAATAAAACAGGTTTAAACCAACTGAATTACAACAGTCATCTTGTACAGGTATTTCCAAATCCTACCAATAACACATTAAATATAAAATCTGATAAATCCATTTCAAATATTGAAATCTTTAATGTTCAAGGACAACTTATTAAAACGGTGAAAGCCCAAAATAAAGAATTAAATATTTCAATCGATGAATTGCCAAGTGGATTATTATTCGTTAAAATAGATTTATGTACTGGAAACAGATGGGCAAGTAAACTGATAAAAGAATAACTACAGTTAACAAAATAAGTAATGGTATAATTGCAACTTTTCCTGTTTTCCGCATTGGGACACCCTATAAAATTTTGACAATATTATAG
>JACDZH010000068.1 GCA_013426815.1 Paludibacter sp. | reverse complement strand
TGTTATGCGTCTTCTTTTTTTTTCGGCCTGCTGCTAACGACCGAGACTATGGGCATTGGCGGTTTGCGGGAGCAAAACTGTCGCAATGCGACAGAGCCCGCACGGGCTATGAAACACCCAAACCGCAAGGATACCGCCCTGCTGCATAGGCATGTGTTAGCAGCGTGGACGTTGGTTGTGTTTAGTTGTTCTTTGTTTCTTTTTCGACCAAGCCTATTTCAATTTACAAGGTCGTTGTTTCAATTTATTCGGTGTCAATTACAGAATATTCGGAGACCATTACATAATATTCGGACATCATTACAATTTATTCGGAGACCATTACATAATATTCGGACATCATTACAATTTATTCGGAGACCATTACATAAAGTTCGGTCGTTATTACAAAATATTCTGGAGCTATTACACTTTTTTCGGACTCTATTACAACTTATTCGGAGTCTATTACATAATATTCGGACACCATTACAACCTTTTCGGATATCATTACACTTTCTTCGGAGGCTATTACAAAACTGCGGTTGCTTATTTGCAAACCGCAGTTTGTGTTAATTGTTTATTCCCCTTTAAATGTAAACTGTAGCTTTGATACTTGCTTGTATTGGGGGCTTGTTGCACCAAATACGGATTTTATATATGTTTTTGTGTCCGATGCTGTATCAACCAAGCCAGTAAGTGATTTATAAAGGATGTCGTTACGCGAAATTCGGGCGTTACTTAGCTGAATGGTTGGGACAAGTACATCTGTGTTTTTTACTCTTAATAGATTATAGTAAGCTGTAAGAGATGCTATTTTTAAATCTTCTTCGTTAGGGTTGTAGAGTGGGACAGAGGTAAGGAGCATTATAAGTTTATCGAAGTTTTCTAATCTGCTGTCGTAACTCATTTGTGCTGCTGAGATTTGATTTACTTCTTTGCCTTCAGCTTCTAAAGCTTTTTTCTCTTCGTCTGTAATTAATGCGCTTGCTCTTCTGCCTTGAAGCTTACGAACAATTGTTTTTGCGCTTTCGTCAACTTGAACAGTGGTGTCGGAAGCTTTAAGGGAGTTGTTCACACGAGTAATAAGTTTGCTGAATGACTCAAATGCAGATTCTCTTGCTGCTACTGCATTGGAGTATGCAGGTTGTGCAATGTTGATTGCAGTTAATGACTCTTTAGAAACTGTGAGAATGTTTTGTAATGCAGTTAATCTGATGGCATCTTTCGATGGATTGTAGGCTGTTCCGAATGCAATAGCCGATGCAATTAAACTTTGAAAGTTTGCCACGTTCTTAGCGTGTCCTGATTCTGATGTGCTTGCCATAATTTTAAGGTTTAAAGATTAATAATTAGAATTAATTTATGCGACAAATATACATATATCTTGCACATTTATAACATTATAATCTAATTCATTTTAACATCCTTTTTTCAAAAATCAATTCTAGCAATTATTGCTTTGCAATCAACTCTTCACAGTTTATTGTTTTTTTTGTTTCAACATGTAAAGAACTTTCTAAGCGAGCGAAAAAACAATGTACTGTGACCGCTCTGCCTATTGAGAAAAGCTATAAAAGCCATAGCAAGGCGTTTGATTATAAACACTTACTTGCTGTGGCTTTTTTTTGCTTTTTGGGCGATTATTTTTTTCTTACATTTATTTGCTCTCAGATTGTTGTATATATTTGGAATAAATATTAACGGCTGAGTATTTGAAAAGAAATACACCCCAAGTTTTATAACGGACTACAAGTCTGAAGAATAATAGAAGGTGAGATTAAATAAATCTCACCAATCAAACCTTTACACATCTAATCAGATTTGTATATCAACAATGACAGATTCTGCTACATCTCAATTTAATATCCGAATAATCACTTGCACTCATCCACTTTTTTTTCTGTTGATAATTGACCGTTCAGCTCCACTTCAAATCCAGGGTTTAGGGCAACGGACTCATCATAATATAAAATGATATTACTTCCAGGAGCAATTTTTGTTGATTGACCTTTAGTTACAATATTCTTACCAACTATATTTTCATTCAAATAGCCATTTGGGCAAACTACATCATTTAGACCGTTCAGATAAATATTCCTTTGCAAATCTGTATATCCAAGTTTACCGTAATTTAATTGAGATACAATCTGACCAACTTCTTTAATAGTTGTACTAGTAGTCATTGAAAATGTATTTCCAGCACTCTCCGTTAACAGATTATTTGTAATTGAGCTTGTTGTCCAATCTATAGTGACTCCAAATGGTAGGTTTGTAACGGTGGATACATTTTCATTGCCGCCCGAACATAGAAAATCAGAATTTGATTGTAGCTGAGGATTGTCAATTATTGGATTGTTTTTTAAGCACTCACTCACAACTCCGATATTTCCGAGTAAATAATAGTGCATTTTATTAATTTGACATTGAGTAAAAGCACATTGACAATTGTTGTAATCCATTGTATTATTTGACTGAATACCAATGCAATTATTTTGATCCCAACAATTTGGATTTGATGGAGTGTCTTCACACCCATCATTTGAAATCCATGAATGGTCTAATCCCATAACATGACCCATTTCATGTTTAATTGTACGAAATGTAAATGCTGGATCACTTGTGCTCATGTTTGTAAGAATCATCCACTTTGAATTTCCTAGAGTAGTATGTCCACCAACCGAACTTCCACCCATACAAAAAAACACATGTACTGAGTTAGTCTTAAAATCAACATTACTCTTATTTGTTACATATTTGGCGGTTAAATAGTCACCATAAAGCGAATAATAAATACCATTGTAGTAATTGGAATAATTCGTTCTATATACATTATCATAGTCATCATTCCAATAATAAATATTTGCTAATTCAAATCTAATCCTTGTATCAGATTGAAAAGGAGCCAAATTTATTCCTAAGTTCATTGGAATATTCACTCCCATCGAATTGTTAAGATTTGTTATTGCATCTATACTTAAAAGTTGATTGCTGTTTGCATTATTTGGAAAATTGTTTGAACTATCAGCTTTTTGGATAATATGAAATGTCAATTTTACGACTTTTATTGAGGTGCTATTATAATCATATCCAGTATAATTAGACCAATTCAAACTATTAGTATTACTAATAACATGAGAACCGTGGCTAACTGTATCATAGATAAGTTCACAATTGATCTGCGCATTCAAGCTGTTTAAAAACATAAAAATCAAAAATGTTAATATTATTTTTTTCATACAATTATTTTTTGATAAATTTCAATTTGATAGAATTAGTATTAAAACGAACTATGAGAAAATAAATGCCTGGATTAAGGCATTTGATAGATACTTGTATGTCATTTTTTAGTTCGCCTTTGATGCGTATTTTGCCTAAGGCATCGTAAACGGCAAATTCATGGTTATCATTATCCGAGCAATTCACAGTTAAACAATTATTTTCTGCATTCAATATTAATTTTAAATCGTTATTGAACGTTTGTTCATTGAGAGAATTTGGCGGATACACATAAACAGAGTCACATTCATTGCTTTCATAAATCTTTGATTTGTATATGAAACTATCATTCTGAAAGCATCTAAAATCTGTTGGTTTTCTCATGTCAGTAACAGTGCAATCAATTGGAAAATAATAGTTTGTAATATTCCCAATATTTTCAATGGCTTTCCCCGAGAAACTAACACAACTGTTATTACTGCCATTATTAAGTGAACTCCCAATACAATCAAAAGAATAGCACCTTAACGTTAAGCTGTTTATTAGTGTGTCTTTTGCTTCGGTAACCTTTAGCTTCATTTGTGTTTCAATAAGTTTATTTTCTGTAAATGAATAACTAGTATTAATTGTATCTCCAATTTCTACATTGAAATCGTATAATAAATGATATTTAGAATTTATAAATTGAAGGATTTTCCTGCAATCATATAAAAGGTAAATATTTGACTTAGATACAATCTCTTTTTTTGAATTAATATCTATTCTTTCAACTACCATACATGTTTTATCACTTATTAGAGTATCTCTCATATATTCAAGCTGATAATAGCCCATATCAGGCGTCATAAATATTGAAGAGTAATACCATTTAGCACCAATTTGAGGGACGGATGTACTCGCAAATCCATAGTTCCCAACCACAAATGCTAGAAACAATAAGAGGATAATACTTTTTTTCATATTTTTCATCTTATTTTGTAAGTATCATTCGTTTTGTATCAATCACTTTCCCATCTGCAATCAAAGTATATAGATACATTCCTGCAATAAGTTCAGAACCTTGTACGGTGATGTTTCCTTTTCCTCTTTGGTTAATAGAGTAGCTTTTTAGCTGAACTCCATTCATGTCATAAACATATATTGAAGCATTGGTAATCGTAGTTGGTAGATAATATCCAATTATAGTAGAGTTATTAAAGGGGTTTGGTATATTTTGATCTAGTACGGGATAGGTAAGTATATCGGTTTCGTTAATACCTGTTGAGGCAGCAACTTTCTTTGGTCCTGAAGATGATTTGGTTACTAAATCTGTGAGGTATGCTATTTGCTTAGCCTGTTCATCAAGTTGATTCTTTTGATCTCTGAGAGCGTCAACAAGCAATGGTATCATACCGATGTAATCAACACTAAACAGCCCCGCACTATCTTTATAAACTAAATCTGGGAATGTTTTTTGAACATCCTGAGCTAAAAAACCATAGTGTATTCTACCTGATGTATCTGCTTTTGGCACAAATTTGGGTTTTTTTGTGCTATTATTGTCCGTTTCTGAATTTGTTTGAACTTTTTGTAATCCTACTACTGTAGGCATTTTGTAATTATAAGTTACCGTACGTAATTGATCTAATTTACTTAAGGAATTACTCAAATCCATAATATTGTCTTTTAGTCTTTCGTCGGATGTCAAAACAACGCTTCCATTTACTTTTATCTGCTGATTTTGACCAGCAGTCCCAACTTCTAATGCACAACTTGGATTGTTGTTAAAAATACCGACATTCCCATTTGCTCTTACAGAAAAATAAGCACCATCAACGGATTGAACCGTTAACAGTCCAGCATTGTATGGCTGACTTGTTCTATAACATCCCCAAATTAAATCAAGTCCATTTGCTAAAGAAGCATTATCACCAAGTATGTCTAACCCGTCTGTTGGATTACTAGAGTTACTATAAATAGCTGTAATGTTGTGAGTTTCCACTCTACCTGTTGAAAGAACTTTGAGTTGTGCTTCTGCACAAATTGAAGTGAGAATAAAAAGAATAATGAAAGTTATTTTTGTTGTTTTCATATATTTTTGATTTGTTGTTAATATTATTATTTTGTTTTTAAGTTAAGACAACCGTTATTGGTTGTCATAAAAAAATGAGAAAGTAAGTCTACTCAATGTTTTAGTTTGTCTCGTCAAACAAAAGAAGTACAATCAAGTAGAAAGTTGGATTGTATTCCAAAATACATTTTGATTCTAGTATTTCTGTATTTCAGCCTCTACTTTTTTCAAGACTGAAATAATGTCATTAACTCGTATTCATATCGGTTGTCTTTTTTTCGGCCTGCTGCTAACGACCGAGGCTATGGGCATTTGGCGGTTTGCGGGAGCATTCGCTGTCGTGGAACGACAAGGTGAATGCGGGAGCAAAACCTCCAAATTGCACGTCAACCAGCCAATGCGCATAGGCGGGTGTTATGCCCTCGTACTTTATTATTATTATTCAGGTATTTCCTTATTTGTAGTATATTTTTCCCCTTTTTCCCATTTCTCTGCAATTCCGTTGTAATCAGGGAAATTCTTGTCGTATGGTTTTGTCCAATTTTCGATAAATTCAGGATTATTGCTATTTGGTCTTGGGTCGGCAGTGTTCATTTTTGCTTGTACTGGTGTTCTCACAGCATCTCCCATTATAATAACATGTTGTTGTGGGAGAATTGGTAATTGTTGAAGTATATCTTCATTTGCTGCCGAAACTAGCTGTCGCACGTATTTCTGATCTTCAGGATTCTGAAGTCTATGGATAATAAATGAATTACACTGAGAAAGAACTGTTTTAGATAATTCTGACGGTCTTTGACTCGTTACCAATAATGATATACCATATTTCCGACCTTCACGAGCAATACGTTCAAATACCTTTTTAGCAATTGATTCCCTGTCACCTTTATTTTTTTCAGGTATATAATTTTGAGCTTCTTCTAATGCAATAACTATTGGAAATTTTCCTCTTTGTTCGTCAGGAAATCTGGAAACAAATTCTAAGATTAAACGACCAATTAGACCTGTAATAGTTTCTAATACTTCATAAGGTAATAATGACATATCAATTATTGTTAATTGATTTGGTTTTTTTGAGTCAATTTCGAAAGAATCAAATGCACAATCTGAATAATATTTTGAATACAAATCAGTATCAGCTTCTTGAAATATTTTGCAAAAATCGCCCATTATAAAAGCAAGAAATTTTGATAGGACTCTTGGAATTTCATCTGTTTGGTCTAATATTAATGGCTGCGAAATTCTTTCGTCACTTAAATACGCTTGCAATCGAAGTCTTAAGGTAGAAACAAATTCTCTCAACCTATTTCCTGAATTCTCATTTTCTAATATGGCTTCATCAAAAAAACGTTCAATAAGTTCTTTGTAATTAAATTGTATTGGTAAATCAATATTTCTATCTTCGGAAACCTCTTGACTTTGAATGGAAGTATTATACAATGAAATTTCAGATTTAATTGTTGTGCTACAATTAGTGAGAACTTGAGTACTCACTGTTCCTTTAGGCGGATATGGATCATTTGCTCTTATTGTATTTCTTTCATTCAAAAGTAAACTCAGCGAAGTCAATATATTTGTTTTGTCAAAATCAGTTGTTAGCCCAGTCAGTTCATTGATAAATAATTCAAGTTCAGTAATTATTGTAGTTTTTATTTTGTTGTTATTTTCCTCACATTCGTTTGTAATACTTTCTAATTTGGATATAAATGATTGTGGAATTAATCTTTTGACAGATGCGGAAGTTTGATTCTTAGCAAGAGCTAATGCACGTTTAAAAATAGGCACTTGTGTTCCAGCAGTGGGTTCAAAAAGGTATTCCAAATCTGCAAAATTCATAAACCAGAATGGAACTTTCATTCCTTCTTTTGTTATATGAAATGGATTGACTTGCTCAAATTTACGATATGGTTTGTCTTGCGAGCCTGTAAATGCAGATTTATATTCGCCATTTGTGTCAAAAATTATAATGTGAGCATTTGAAAGTTTAACTCCATTATAATCAAAATCAAATAAGCTTTGAACAATTGCTGCAAATGTGCAAGACTTTCCTGAACCAGTATTTCCTAAAATTGCTGCATGTTTTCCAAAAAATTTATCTGGATTTATTTTAATCTTATAGTCTGAAAAAGATGGAGAAGTCCCAATTGGAAGATAAAAATCTTCATTGTAATTAATCTTTTCATTTGTATCTTTTTGATCAAATATATTATTTAAATCATTTCGAGTTACGTACCATACTGGATTATCAAGAATTGGATAATTATAAACACCCTGAATATATTTGCCACTATTTTCGATAGTTCCAATCATTGTTGCCACTAAATATCTAGCTGATTTAGTTAGAAAAATAGCTTCTCGTTGTTTTCCAAGTTCTGTTTCATCTATAGCCTTGACGCTAGTAACCATTGCAACAATTTTGTCTGCTCCAATTGGAATAATAATATAAGAGTTAATCCGTGCTACTTCATAAATATCTTCATAACCACTTTTATAAAGGCTTTTCAAATCGTCATCAAGCTTTATATAAACTCTAAAACTATCAACAGACATTACTTTTCCAATTATCCTTTCTTTCATTTGGTTTCTCCTTTTGAATTAAATAATTGATTTAATGTCTTAGAGATATTTTCATTATTGTCTACTGCGTTAAAGTTCGGCATTAATGTGTCAGCAAAAGTCAAAAAGTCTCCAAAATATTCACCTTCCAAAATAATGACTCTAGGATCATTAAGAGTCTTAAGCTCATTGATATAAGCACTTCTTGTGCCTCCTAAATCAACAACTATTAAAGTAAAAGTTGGATTTGATAACGCTTGATAGATAATATCATTAAAGTGCTCATCTCCGAATGAATATCCAACAGTTATTAATACCGATTGAGATTGATTTATTGTTGTTGAAAATTGCCGAAATAGTTCTGAATAAGGTAAGTCTAAAGTAAATGATTTTTTCACTGCAGAAGGATAAATTATTATTTCTCCTTTATTTTCTAATTTGTCTATTAACTCCAAAGATTTTTCCTCAATACCATAAAGATTATTTAAATTACGTGAATTCGAATTTATCCATGAAAGTGAACCATGTAATTTATAATAACGAACTACTTTTTCTATCCTTTGAACTTTTCCAGCCGTTGTTGAACCAGGGTAAAAAATATCATATTCGAATGTTTCAGGTTTAAAATATCTTTTATGAAATCCTGCAAATCCATCAATATAAAATACACCTAATTTATCAAAAGCATATTCAAAAGCTAAATCATAATTAGATGTAAAAATATTCGCTCTTCTTAAATTTAAAGGTCTTTGTAAAAGAGCCTTAATAAATTTTTCATGGAAAACATATTTGTTTTTTACAGATTGCTTTAAGACATTTTTCTTGCCTCTTTTAATAATTTTTCTTAGTTCAAGATTTGATATAACTCTCTTATCTACATCACAAACAGAGAATAAACCTTCCTTTATCGCAATTATTAATTCTTTTATTTTATCAGTTCTAGGTTCGCTTTTTATTTCGTCAAACACATAGTCTGTTGCAATTAGAAAATTTAATATTTTTTCTAATTCAATATAAATCTCTTTTGTTTGTGAGTCACGAATTATATCTGATTCAATATAGAATTTCCATTTTCTCTCATCTTCAAATTCATTTGTACCCTCAATTTTATGAGTATTTCCATAACTGAGTTTTTCTGTTTGTAGACTTTTTACAGTATTTATAAGTTCATCGAAAATCCCTTTTTCTGTATTATCTTTTTCTTTAATATAGTTTTCAACTTCTACTGGAAAATTTCTTATTGAAACAGCTCCTAAATGAATAGATGTACCTGTTCCAAAAAGAAAACTCACATTATCTAATTCAAGATAATTTTTAAGCATTAGCTTAACTTTTTCAATTACTTTAGCTTGGTCTTTTGAGTCATCTAACCAATCTTGTAATTTGTCAGTACTTCCAAAGTAAATCTTGTTCTTGGTAGGGTCGTAATGTTTCATTTTATCTTGTTTTTATTTTTTTTATAGTATGGGGCATAACGACCGAGGCTATGGGCATTTGGCGGTTTGCGGGAGCATTCGCTGTCGTGGAACGACAAAGTGAATGCGGGAGCAAAACTGCCGGAATGCACGTCAGCCAGCCAATGAACATAGGCGTGTGTTAGCGGTTAGGCATTTGTTGTAATTAGTTTGTTTTTCGTTCTTTCATAAATGCGATTCACTTATTCTATTTTGCAGTCGCTTGTTTTCTTTTCTCAGTTCGTTCATACGTTAATGTGGAACGCTTATTCCATTTGTACGGTCGCTCATACGTTAATGCGGGAGCTTTATATGTTAATGTCGGAAGCTATTTCATCTTTTACCATCGTTCATACGTTAATGACGGAGGCTTATATGTTAATGCGGGAGCTTCATACGTTAATCCGGGTCGTTATTTGTTAACTGCCGGAGGCTGTTACAACTTTTACGGTCGTCATTTCTTTTTATACGGAGGCTATTTGCTAAATTGGGGACACTATTCCATAAATGCGGGTCAGTATTTTACAAATTAGGGAGCTTATTCCATAAATCGGGGGCTTTATTTTAAAATAATTCAAGTTAATTGTAAAACCGCTGTTTTCAATTATAAACTTACAGTTCATTGTTTTTTTTGTTTCATGTTTGTACTGCACTTTCTAAGTCAGCTAAAAAACAATGTACTGTGACCGCTCTGCCTATTATCAAAAAGCTATAAAAGCCACTCAATGTAATTTCTAAAAATTGCACTGAACTTGCTGTGGCTTTTTTTGCTTTTTGGGCGTTTAAATGTCTTTATAAATTACTTTTCATCCATTATTGTTAAAAGCAGGTCAATGTCTGTTAACCGTTTTATTTCTTTACAACCTTTAAAAAACGTTTCTTTCAATTTTAAAGAATTCTGAATATAATTTTCTAAATCATTAGGAGTATATTTTTTGATTGGAAACCCAAATACGTGTCCGAGAAATTCTATTTCAGTGAAATATTCATTTGAATACAAATAATTCATTCTTTCAAAATAAAGTATTGGAGTCTCTAACTCATTTCCAAGCATTAGCATAACTCCAAAAGACCTATAGAAATAATATACCGGTAAATCGTCTAAATCGTATCTCGAAAATCCTCTAACTAATTCAAATGTGTTTTCATAACCAATACTTTTTTGCCTATTTAGCTCTTCAAAATATAATTTATACAATCCTCTTTTGAATGCTCTACATAGTTGGTTCTGGGAAACATAATCAAATCGAAATGTATCTTTTACTACGATTGTAAAGTGGTTCTTTTTTGACTTCAAATCAAAGAAAATTGATTTAAACTCACCTATTTTTCGTTTTGTTTTATCTTTTTGAATTAATCTAAATCTAGTTACATTGAATGTTTCCTTTAGAGCTGTTTCAATAGAATAATACTTGTAAGTTCTCTCCCCAAAATATTTATTACAAGAATCACATACATTAGGATTAAAGTTTTGGCCACCTAACGATTTTGGTATAGTATGAGCTTTAGTTAGAAAAGTAACTTCAGATTCTTCTTTTAAACACCAAATACATTTTTTATTCATCAATCTCGATTTTATCAATATCGGTCTTATGTCATAACTAAATAGTTTCAATTTCGGCTGATATTACTTCAGTCGTTTTCTTCTAGTCTTTTGCTTTTCTAAATGTCTCTTTCCGTTGCTGTATTTTTGTTTTGCTTTCCGTATTTCGGAATGAACAAATGTTTTGACTTCATCGCTTCCCTCGTAATGTTCACCTAACAATACCTTAAAATCTTCTACATTTTCTATTGTTTCATATTGTCCGTGGTGTTTCATAATTTCTGTCTAAAATCATAATTTTATTCTTTCAGTTTCTGCCGAGATTCTCACATTCGCTTGTTTTTTTATTTTTTATGCTTACCGCTAACGACTAAGGCTATGGGCATCCTGCGGTTTGCGGGCGTATTCACTGTCGCACTGCGACAAGGTGAATGCGGGCGCAACAACTGCAAAATGCACGTCAGCCAGCAGGTGACAATAGGCGCGTGTTAGCACCAGTTGTTTGGTTGTCAATCTGTTGTGAATTGTCATAATGGTTTAAAACCGTAAACTTTAATCATGTCATCTTCACTAACATTCATTATAGTCTTAATTTCTTTTCCTTTTTTGTCTTGAATTTGAATAGTATATAACACCTTGTTTTTAATTACAAGACCACCTACTAATATGCATACAATATTACCATTTGCCAATTTTGTTTTGTCGTCAAATTTATATTTTGGTTTAGTGGCTGGTATCATAAATTTGTCTTCATTCTCTATTAAAAAGACAAAATTATTAACTAAATAATCGAATCTTGAGGGATTCTCGTCGTAAAAATATTTAGGTGTCTTAATTCCTAAATTATATGAGAACTGGTTTTTATTAGAAATTGAATATCCAATATATTTCATTTCGAATTCGTAATCAAGCTCTTTTAATAAATAAGTGCATTTTGTCTCAATAGCCTCTCTATTGTTTACATATACTTTTCTCCAAGTGAAATCAGTTATCTCAGAATTTAAAGTTTTTTTAAATCCTTTTTTAACGTATTCTGCCATTCCAATTTCTTTATTGTCCCATATTTTCCAAAGACTAAAGTCTGACTTAGGAACTTCTTTTAACTCAATTACATTTACAGCAGCTAACATAAAACTATCTTTTTGACCTGCTCTAATAACAGTATGTTCTGCATTACCTCTGTCAAATTTCCAATTATCAGGAAAATCCATTGAAAAACCGTATTTAAAGTTCGAATAAATCATAGAAATAGAATCTAAGTGTTCTATTTCATTTCCTTTTAAGTAACTATCTTTAAATGAAGGTGCAAAAATCTGATTTGATTGGCAGTAATTTTCATTAATAAATAAATGCAGACAACATAATATTGACCATAGAAATGCTTTATTATTCATTTTTAATATTTTAGAATTTGAATTGTTTGGATAGTCTCTGATTTACAAAAAAATGTTTGTCTAATCATATTAAACTAAAAGTATTCAATTTTAATTGTTGTAATTCGACCAAATTTTGTATTTATATTGTTTGTTGAAATTTGAATACTTCTATTTGAATTTTCTGTAAAGTGCCAAATTTTCATTAAAGTCTTATCTTTTCTAATCAGAGTTTTTTCTCCAAGCCCGTTAGTGTTGCATATAGACTTTACTAGAGAATCAAAATCTCTTTGAATAAATGTTTTATTCTCGATATTGTAAATTTTAGTAAGGCTTCCCATGTACAGCTTTTTGTCTTTAAATTTCAGACATAAACTGTCAAATGTAAGTTTAAAAGCACTTGCGTTTTCGACATTCATTTGTTCCCCAATTCTGTCATAACCAATATATTTTATATTTTTTATTTTTGAAAGTTCACCATTTATATAATCTTTTTCATCACCAAATTTAAAACCCCAAAAGTCCTTAAAATTGTTAACGTTCCATTGTCTTTTATTATTTACATACAAATCATTAAGAGATTTCAATACAATATCAGTTATATCATAAGTTTTATTGGCAAAAAGTATATTATCCCCAGAAGTATTACTGAAAATAATTTCATATTTCATGATTTTGTTGAATTTCAGCAAAAAGGATTTTATCGAATCACGTAATTCAATGCTTGTTTTCTTTTGTAATTGAGTTAATTCTTGGCTTAATTTACCATCTAAATCTTGTAATGATTTTTGCTTTAATGTTAATCTATTTTGCTCTTTTTCGGCAACTTCACGACTTTGAAATTCATTATTTTCTAGTTTCTTTTGAAAGACACTCATTTCATTCTGCAATTGTCGAGCACTTGTGTTAATTGTCAACCGAGATTCTTCTTGTTTCCGTATTAAATTTTCATTAGTCTCTTTGGCAAATTGATAGTTCGACAGTAGTGTGTCAATATTAACGTATGCAATTGGTAATTTAATACTAGCACTTTCATTTTGTGAATTAACGAATTGAAACACACTAAAAAAAACAAATGATAGAAATAACTTTTTCATTTTTAGATTATTTTTTATTGTTTAAAATTTTTATCGACCAAACTGTTGCATAAATCAAATATCTTAAAATAAAGGCTGTAAATAAAATAAATATTCCAACATATACACTTTTGCTAAATAATTCATTTTTTGTCTTAATTTCGGAACTTGTTGTTCTAATTTTCTCATTAAAAAACTTTTTCTTTTTGTCTAAAGAATTTAAGGTGTCAATGGTAGATTTTTTAAATACAAAAAATTCTGGAAACTTAAGATTTATTTCATTTAATGTTTTGTATTTAGCAGTATCACATATTGTTGCGTAATAATCAAAAGACGCTTTTATCAAGATTGTGTCATTATTTAATGCTGGATATCTTTTAAATATAAGTTCTAAATCTTCAAAATTCGGATTGGCATGATAAAATTCCATTAAATTATTTAGAGTTTTTTGATTTAACTCACTGTGTTTTGGCTTTAATGGTGGAAAGGACAAAAAAGTATTTTTTTCATTTTTAACCTTAGTCAATGCCGTTTTTTGCTCGTTTAATCTGTTAATATTACTGATATTTATAAACGATAGAATAGCATAAAAGGAAACAGTTAGAATGATTGTGGCTAAAAGAAATAAGAACTCACGAGCAATTAATTTTTGATATTTTGTATTCATTTTGAATTAGGATTTACTGGGTGATTATTCTTTTAATGTTTTTAAGCTCCATTTGATACCATAGTAAATATATCGCAACATAAACAATATGATAAACAGAACAAGCAATGATTTTTTTAGAAAATCAATTTGCATTTGTGGAGATAAAATACTAATAGAATTAAAGTCCTTTTTTAGTATTTTAATGTCGTTATTAATGTTTTCAACTTTTTGTTTTGCTGAAGATTCAGATTTTGAGTATGAATATCTTTTTATGAAATTATTAAGGCTGTCTGGGCGAGAAAAACCTATTTTTTCAAAAAAAAGTGTAATATCATCTACTTTCCATTTACCTTTCCATTTTATTTCAATTGAATCATTGTCCGATATTTCCAAGAAACGATTCCATAAGACATCAACTCTATTTACATTATATACTTCATATTCAGTTGTTACTTGTTTATAAAACCATTCTTGAGCTGTTTTCTTTTCTTCAAATATTGACACTAAACTATCTCTTAAGCCTGTCAGTTTATTAATTTCTGTTGCTTTTTTATTCTTTTTATTTTCAAGATAATAATTGTACGGAAAAGTTGAGTAATATAAACCTACTCCTAATAGTAAAAAGATAATCGTGACTAAAAATTCTCTGGCTAATATTTTTTTTTGTTTTGTATTCATTTTGGTTGTCATTTAAACGTGCAAAAAATAAGAGGTTTATAATTAGAAATTAATTGTGTGGTGTTGGTTTTATTTTTGTCAACATATCTCTTATAATAATATCTGTTTGTTTAAAATAATTTAAACTGCTTTGTTTTGCTAAAATAGTCTGCAAAATACCATGTGCAGGTAATACATCTTTGGCAAACATAAATTTTTCTTCTCTGTCGTCAAATATCCTTTCAAAAAGTTTCTCTGGATTCTCTCCTTTATTTAACGATATAATCTTGCCTTTAATCATTCTGTCTTTTAATATTCCTGCGGATGACGCATGGGAGTATGGGTTTCTAAAATCATCTTTGAATTGCTTTAGTTGCTTTTTCTGTTCTTTTGTAATCAAAGCCTGTCTGCAAGCACGATTTATATTATCATCTAAGTCAAGTTTATCATATTTTTCAATCCCACTTTTAAATAAATCTTCCATTTGCGCTTCAGTATTTTTGTTCTCAATTGAGTACCTTATTGCTAAACACATCTTTAATGAAGATTCTATTAAGTGATTTGTCAAGGTGATAGCTGCTTGATTTAAGTTGCAAATTAAGCATTTGCAAATTTCACTTCTTACGGAATCTAGTTTGGGATAGTTGTACTGATAATTGAAAATATCCTTTATGTTTATATAGTTGTCTGACAAAGTGCTATTCAATTCTTCGATAAATTGATTCAATATTATATCATCCATTTCTTATCTGTTGTCAATGTTAATGTACTTTTCTTTATACGTAATGTCGTCTTATTTTTTTTACAATTGGTGCTAACGACCGAGGCTATGGGCATTTGGCGGTTTGCGGGAGCATTCGCTGTCGT
>JACDZH010000433.1 GCA_013426815.1 Paludibacter sp. | reverse complement strand
GGTTAAACTGAAAAGACTTTATCCGTCAATTCTAACTTAACATAACACTAGAATACATGTGGGTTTTACTACAATTAACAATTAATACACTTATTACATATCCCGAGAATCGGGAGTTACACATAGTCATAAAAATTAAGAAAATAAATGATCACATAGTTTTACCTATTTTCAAGGAAAACAGGTAAAATATTTGTATAACAATTTGATATGTAAAACAATAACTAAGTTATTATACTATGTGATACTTTAAATTTTGAGAAGAAACTATATGATTCTATTGTAAAAAAATAGGTATAACTCCCGATGCTCGGGATGTGCCAAATGTGTTCGATTTTTCACATTAACCAACATCCCACACATAAGGTAGTAGAACCTTGAGAATAATATGAAATTAAAAAAAATTGCAGTAAAAATTGGCAGTAACGTTCTCACCAAAACCGATGGAACCTTGGATGTTGATAGAATGTCGGCATTGGTAGCACAAATAGCTACATTACAAAATAAAGGGGTTGAAATTGTACTTATTTCGTCGGGTGCAGTGGCTTCGGGACGCAGTGTGTTGGGCATTAATAAAAAAATGGATGTAGTGGATCAACGACAGCTTTTTTCAGCTGTTGGACAAGCCAAACTGATCAATCATTATTATGATTTATTTCGTGAGCATGGCATCACTGTTGGTCAGGTTCTTACTACCAAAGAGAATTTCAGTAGTCGACGACATTACCTAAACCAACGCAACTGTATGAAAGTAATGCTTAAAAACAATGTATTACCCATTGTAAACGAGAATGATACAGTTTCAGTCTCTGAACTGATGTTTACCGATAATGATGAACTAGCGGGATTGATAGCCTCGATGATGGATATGCAAGCCTTGATTATTTTGAGTAATATCGATGGTATTTACAATGGTTCACCTTCTAATCCGACATCAAAAGTAATTCTTCAAATAGAAAAAGGACAAGATATTTTGGATTTTATTCAAAATTCAAAATCAACTTTCGGACGTGGTGGAATGCTTACCAAAACCACAATTGCCCGCAGAATAGCCGACCAGGGCATCGATGTTTTTATTGCTAACGGTAAACGTGACAATATTCTGCTTCAACTGGTCAGTAAAAAAGAAGTAGTAATTTGTACACATTTTGTAGCCTCTAGGGGCGAAGTATCAAGTGTAAAAAAATGGATTGCTCATAGTCAAGGTTTTGCCAAAGGTGAAATACATATAAACGAAAATGCAGCTAAAGCATTAACCGGCGAAAAAGCCGTAAGCCTATTACCAATTGGTGTTACCGGCATTATTGGTGATTTTGAGAAAGATGATATTGTAAAAATTATTGACGAAAAATACATGGAACTTGGTGTCGGTAAAGTACAGTGCGACAGCAATAAAGCCCGCGAAATGATAGGTAAAAAGAACCAAAAACCATTAGTTCATTGCGATTATTTGTATTTTGAATAAGAAAAGCAATAATTCTATTTGAGTAGTTTAAATAGAAAAATAAAATAGACATTATATAAGTTGTAATTAATTGAAATAAAATTAGTTACTTTGCA
>JACDZH010000432.1 GCA_013426815.1 Paludibacter sp. | reverse complement strand
CAAGAACTTTTTTTAAAAAATACAAAATAAATTCAGCTGAATAGTTACGAAATTTCTTGCAAATGGCAAATGCAAGTTTATCTGAAACCTCATTCAAGAACGACTCGAACTCCAGCATGCCATTATGCTCTTGGATGCTGAGTATCTTTATGGAATACGCGCGGGGCGAATGGAGTCGGGCTCGGTAAATGGATGTTTGGGTCGATCTTGAGCCGACTCCGTTCGACGAAATGCAAAGACACTATTTATATTTTTAAATATCAAATTCAAGGGGTAGCCTTTAATTCGTATGCTATCCCTGTATTTGCGAAGGACAACTGCATTAAGCTGGTTAGCAACCAGCTGTAACTATGTGGCGAAGTGCAAGTGATCACTTTGCATAATGCGCTTGCCGTGTGTATATAAATATTATATATTAATGTAAAACAAAACACATGGAGGTGGACAATGCATAATTTGTCGCAATTGGAAAAACAGCAGGTCGGACTCAGACTCCCCAAATATATCGTTGATGAGCTTGATGAGTTGACGAAGCAGTTTTCACTGAACAGGACGGATATTGTCACCGAGGCGATAAAGTCCTATATCGCTGATCAAAAATCAAAAATATTCTATGAAAGTTTTGATATATCCTGCAAAGAATTAAAATCCATGCTGGACGGGAACCATCCGCAAACCACTCTCAGGGAACTTATCGATGAACTTGACACTGATAATAACCCCTGAGTTTGCCAGAGCGGTCAAAAGTCTCCTGAAAAAATACCGTTTGATTCTGGACGACCTGAAAACCCTTGAACAGGAGCTATCAACTGGAGAGGCCAAGGCTGTTGAACTTGGCAGAAACTGCTATAAAACCAGATTACAAAATTCTTCCATTCCCGTTGGCAAAAGTGGTGGATTCAGGATTATCTATTATTACAAAAAAGATGACAAGATATATCTCCTTGATATCTACTCAAAAACAGATATGGAAAATATTAGGGATGCGAGATTGTTGGAAATTCTCAAGAGTAATGGCTTGGAATAAACGACGACCGGAGGCCTTGTCTTCTGGCTCAGTTTCCTGACTTTGCTCCCCAACCGCTTTATGCCGGCATCTCCAGCAGAATACCCAAAAGTTACATAAATTGTCACCAAAACTCCGTGTAATAGAACACCCCGCTTCTGATTACCCCTTAGAGAAATCTGAAAACATCAGGTACGTCCCCTATATCGATTCTTGCGCCGCCCAAAACCTTGCCGCGTAAGCACCGCTGACATTCTCGTCGTCAAGTGAACCGCGTTGTTCGGTTTATGGTGCGGTTATTTTAGTGCCTTACTCCTGAAAGTCTGTCAAAAAAAACAAGAAAAAATTTATTCTATCTTGCAATCATAGAACAGCAAAGACTTTGCAGTCGATTGGAGTGTTCATGAATATTTTGAAAAATCTGGGTTGCGGGCTTGTTGCCCGCGTTAGATTTAAATTCATCATAAATTGTTTTGTTTGCAGTAACTGTCGCTTGCACTAATGACCTAAAGGTTTGAATAGCTGATTGTACATTTTGAGTATTTTTCAACCCACCTTTCAGAGC
>JACDZH010000067.1 GCA_013426815.1 Paludibacter sp. | reverse complement strand
CCTTATAACAACAATAAATTTTTAAATACCGCTTTTAGCGGACAACAATGTTTTAAAATAATGTATCAATGATTTTATAACTTATATAATGTCTATTATTTCATATTTAATAATTGAAGAACTTGTAACAAGATATCTGTGTCGGATGAATATAACTTATTATTTTACAACCATTTGGATTATTTTTTACTTACAACTTACTATAAATGAATATTGCAACTTTACCTTCTATTGTGTAATGCTTTCGCAACTCAAAGTCCTCACCTTTGCAACGTGAAAATTCTTTCACAATAAAATTAAAAAACATAAAAATTAAAAAGCTACTTTCAAAATCTTTACTTATTTATTTATTTTTGTTGGGGTGAATCATATAACATATTTCCAATGTTGTGTTCAAATTCCCTCTTTCTACCAACTACCTTTGTTGTGCTAGAAATACTTCTATAATAGTCTTTTTTTCGATTAAAATGCTTTATAGTTGTAATAAAACTACTTGAACTTTTTAAGCTCTACTTCCATCCCTACCCCCCTCTCTCCCGATTGCAGGAGGGATGAAGATCTAGGGAGATGTCTGAAAACTAATGCAATAGCTTTAAAATCCATATAAATTATAATACAAAACTAATAAAATGAAAACATAATTACTCTCTAAATTAAAAGCAGTTTTGATGTTGTTAATTCCAAATTTAATTTTCGGGCAGACAATTCATCTGGGAACTTCTTCGAATTTCGAACTTTTTTCAAACAACTGGCTGTTAATAACTCATGTATAACTCAAACTACAGGGAATGTGGGAACTAACAATGGTTCTAGTACCGGTTTCGGGAATGTAAACGTTGTTATGCACGATAAGGATAGCGCAAGTGTCCAATATGCCGCCTATATACTAATTGCCTACAATCAGTTGGTAGCCATACCAACTGACTTTATTACTCCGCTATTGGTAAACGATGTCACTCTTTTTACCGGAGTTTATTCCATACCAAATGCTGCCACTTTGAATCAGTATATGACTCTCGATGCCAAAAATGTTCCAAATGCCAAATTTATTTTTCAAATTGTTCAAGAGATGTTGAATGCAGCGTGTCTACATTTTTATATGATGCGTGAATTATGTAATTTTCATTTGAAATTATGTAATATCCAATATCAAAATTCGGTTCACCTTTGCAAATTAAAAATTATATAATATAAAACTATAAAATTATGAACACATCAGAAATGAAAGGCAACTGGGACCAGCAAAAAGGTAAACTAAAACAAAAATTTGCAACTTTAACAGATAATGATTTATTATTTTCCGAAGGCAAGAAGGAGGAAATGTTTGGGCGACTACAAACCAAATTGGGTAAAACCAAAGAAGAATTACACAATATAATTTCCTCACTTTAATTAGTACATTCTCCAACATTTATAATCTAATCAACATGGGCTATCTACTTTATTTAATCGCGTTAATTTTAGTTTTTTTGGGTAATCGGATTTTTTGTATTTAACTTAGGCGGTCTAATTCACCTTCTGCTCGTAATTGCAATTATTTCCATTTTGTTCAGAATTATTAGAGGAAGTTAATTTTAAACCTCCCGAATAACTAAAACAATAATATCGCTAAAAGTTTAAAATTTATTGAGATACTTGATATGCATAAAATTGTCTATCTTTGCATAAACAAAAATTGAATAATCAATAACTGATAATGCAATGGAACAAATTAAAATCAGACTTGCTTCCCTTCGCGAAGTAATGCAAAAAGCAGGTATTTCTGCTTGCATCATTCCCGGAATTGACCCTCATGCAAGTGAATATATTGCCGATTATTGGAAAGAGCGCGAATGGATTTCGGGTTTTGATGGTTCTGCCGGAACTGCTGTTGTAACACTTCAAAGTGCCGGATTGTGGACAGATTCTCGCTATTTTCTTCATGCTGCCGAGCAATTGGAAGGTACAGGATTTGAATTAATGAAACAAGGTTTGCCCGAAACCCTTGAAATTTTGCCCTGGCTTGCCACCCAACTTAATTCTGGTGATCGGGTAGGTGTGAATGCTCAAATGCTTTCCGTGAATGCTTATGCTTCTATGAAATCAGAATTAAAAATGATTAAAGTAGAATTGATTTCCATCGATTTACCGGCTTTGGTGTGGACAAATCGACCATCTTTGCCATTGCAGCCATTCTATGTTTTTAATATCTTATATGCAGGCAAATCTACCATCGAAAAACTTGCCATGTTAAGAGACGAAATGAAGAAAGTACACGCCGATGTTTTTGTTATTTCTGCACTTGATGACATAGCATGGCTGTTCAATATTCGAAGTAATGACGTAAATTACAATCCTGTAGTAATAGCTTATGCTTTGATCGAAAATGAAAAGGTAACATTATTTGTTGCACCGGAAAAAATAACGCCCGAAACCAATTTATATCTTAAAAATGAAGGTGTTGAAGTGGCGGCTTACCTCCAAATTTACGAAACCCTGAAATATCTTTCAGGTACAAAATCGGTATTGGTGGATGGTAGTAAATTAAATCATGCTTTGTTCGAGTCCATTCCATCCGATTGTGCCATTCGAAATGCTATGTCGCCTATTTTTAAACTTAAAAGTATTAAGAATGAAGTGGAAATGGCTGGGGTACGGCGTGCTATGCAGAAAGACGGCGTAGCATTGACCCGCTTTTTTATGTGGTTGGAAGCAAATCTGGCAAGTAGTAAGCTTACCGAAATTACCATTTCCAATAAACTACGAGATTTCCGTACACAACAAGAAAACTACGTAAGTGAAAGTTTTGGAACCATTGCCGGTTTTGCTGCACATGGAGCCATTGTACATTATGGAGCACAACCAGGAACTGAATCGACTTTGAAAGCTGAAAATATATTGTTGCTTGATTCGGGAGGGCAATATTTGGACGGAACCACCGATATTACTCGCACAGTGGCACTTGGTAATCCTACCGAAAGGCAAAAAACAGACAATACACTAGTGCTAAAAGGTCACATTGCATTGGCAACAGCTCAGTTTCCTGTGGGAACACGTGGCTCTCAACTGGATATTCTTGCACGAAAGGTAATGTGGGATTTGGGTCTGAATTACGGTCATGGAACAGGACATGGTGTAGGGCATTTTCTTTGTGTTCATGAAGGTCCGCAAAGTATTCGGATGGACGAAAATCCGACTGTTTTACAACCTGGTATGATGATTTCCAACGAACCAGGAATGTATCGCACCAACGAATATGGTATTCGTATAGAAAATCTGGTTCAAGTTGTTCTTGCACAAAAAACCGAATTCGGACAATTTTTGCAATTTGAAACACTTACACTTTTTCCGCTGGATCAAGAATTAATTGATGTTTATATGCTAAGTGATAAGGAAGTTGATTGGGTCAACAATTATCATAAAAAAGTGTTTGAAGCACTTTCGCCTATGCTCAACGAGGAAGAAACCAAATGGCTTGAACTGAAATGTAATATTTTATTCAAGATTCCTTTTTGATAATGATTTTCAACATAACTATGGTAAAGTAATTTTTGAAATAGACAAATTTGAAAATGATATGAATCAATGATTTTATGTTTGTAGAAACCAAAAAAGATTGTATCTTTGCAGTCGCTTTACAAAGAGCGGCTGTGGCGTAATTGGTAGCCGCGCCAGACTTAGGATCTGGTACCGAGAGGTGTGTGGGTTCGAGTCCCTTCAGCCGCACAAAAAATCCAGATAATCAAACGATTATTTGGATTTTTTTATGAATTGGTTTGTTTATTCAAACATATTTCTGAAATGAGCGAAAAAATTTCTCGAAGCAGATGCATTGGGTTTCACATTATTTGATTTTCCGAGTTTTTCCATTGCTGATTTTTCTTCTTTATTCAGATTTTCGGGAATATAAACGCCAATATTTACCAATAAATCACCTGTTCCATATCTATTTACACTTGGTAAACCTTTACCTCTCAATCTTAATACTTTTCCAGGTTGTGTGCCTGCTGCAATTGTAACTTTCACTTTTCCTTCCACTGTTGGTACTTCTACCGAACCACCTAATATGGCCATAGGAACTGTTAGCAATAAGTTATAAATCAAATCATTTTCATCCCGAATCAATTCGGGATGTGCTTCTTCTTCCACCAGGACCAATAAATCGCCATTAACACCACCTCTTCGTGCTGCGTTTCCTTTTCCGCTAACCGAAAGTTGCATGCCTTCCATTACTCCTGCAGGAATATTGATGGTGATTACTTCATCCTCACGAACCGTACCTTCACCATTGCAAAATGTACATTTTTCTTTAATAATTTTGCCATCACCTCCACAAGTTGGACATTCGGCAGCTGTTTGCATTTGTCCCAATATTGTTTGCTGTACCCGTGTAACACGACCCTGACCGTTACAAGTGTTACATGTACTTGTTGAAGAGCCATTGACAGCTCCAGTACCATTACAATGCGAACAGGAAACTTGCTTTTTTACTTTGATTTTTTTTTCAACACCTACAGCAATTTCCACTAAATTAAGTTTTACTTTAACCCGTAAATCTGAACCTCTTCGTACATGTTGACCACTACTGTGTTGTCCTTTACTGCCAAATCCACTAAAACCACCACTAAAATGACCACCAAAAATATCGCCGAAATGAGAGAAAATATCTTCCATATTCATACTTCCGCCCCCAAATCCGCCATTACCTGAAGCGCCACCTACACCGGCGTGTCCAAATTGGTCATACCTTTGTCGCTTTTGATCATCACTGAGCACTTCATAAGCCTCAGCAGCTTCCTTAAATTTTTCCTCCGACTGTTTGTCACCTGGGTTTTTGTCGGGGTGATACTGTATGGCTTTTTTACGGTAAGCTTTTTTAATTTCTTCTGCAGAAGCTGTTTTGGAAACTCCCAATACTTCGTAATAATCTCTTTTGGACATATTTTTTAATTAGTTGATAATTGAAAGTTGATAGTTATCAGTTGAAATTAAGAATAATAGAGTAGAATGTTAATAAAAAATATATTTCTGCTGAAATCATTCACCAACAACAACTTTCGAAAAACGTATCACTTTATCGTTCAGTGTATAACCTTTCGAAGCACAATCAATAATTTTACCTTTCAAATCTTCGGTTGGTGCCGGAAATGTTGTTATTGCTTCATGTAAATCGGTATTAAATGTTTCATTATCAGTAGGAATGGTTTTTACTCCATTCTGAAGCAGAAAAGCAATAAATTTAGTATATATCAAATCTACTCCATCTTTTACTGCCTGAATTTCTTCCGAAGTTTCGGTAGCCTTTATTGCGCGTTCAAAATCATCAATCAATGGAAGCATACCTATCAAAACATTTTCACTCGCTGTTTTCAACAAATCTATACGTTCCTTAAGGGTACGCTTTCGGTAATTATCAAATTCAGCCATTAAGCGGAGGTTTTTGTCATTCAACTCGATGCATTTTTGAGCCATCATTTCCAACTCATCTTCTATTTGATCTGCAGCTTGTTCTGTAGATTCAATGCCTTGTGCATTTTCAGAATTATCTGCAGTCCCTTTAATTTCCGGGTTTTCGTCTGTATGTTTTTTATTTTTCATTTTGTGATAATAAATTTGAATTCAGTTTTTTTCCAAAAAACGGAAAAGAGTTCGCAGTTTCAACTCAATAATTTTGCCAAAACACCCGATTCCCTTTTTTGGCAGAAATCGGGTAGCAGAATGGCAGAATATTTATGAATTAACAATTAACAGTTGTCAGTTAGCAATTGGTGAAAACTATAATCAATTGACGTCTTATTTATTTTTCAACCACTTCACAAAATTTGCCGGATTTTCGTCAAATGTATAAGCTTTATTGAGTGGTTTTCCGGCATTGTCGAGCATCACATAAAACGGTTGTGCATTAGCTCCAAATTTTGTGCGTTGAAGATAACTCCATTTATCACCCACGGTACTGATAATTCGGGTTCGACCGTTTTCTTGTACTTCGTAAGGTTTGGCAAGTGCTGTTTTATCGTCAACAAACAAAGAAATCAGTACAAAATCTTTATTAAGTAATTCTTTTACAGTAGGATTAGTCCAAACCGAAGCTTCCATTTTTCGGCAATTTACACAACCAAATCCTGTGAAATCGACTATGGCAGCTAACATTTTTTCTGCCGCAAAAGCCATTCCCTGATCAAAATCGGTAAAAGCAGGATGAACTTCTTGGTTATACAAATTAAAATCCTGTGTGTATAGTGGTGGAGAGAAGGCACTTATTGCTTTAAGTGGTGCTCCCCAAAGTCCGGGAATCATATAAACTGAAAATGCAAAAGAAATAATCGCTAAGAAAACTCCTAAAACTGAAGTTTGTTTAGATTCACTATCATGTAAAAACTTTAATTTTCCTAGTAAATAAATGCCTAATAATGCAAAAATTACAATCCAAATTGCTAGAAATACTTCGCGGTCTAGAATACGCCATCCGTAAGCTAAATCTGCAACTGATAGGAATTTAAGAGCTAATGCCAATTCGAGAAAAGCCAAAACTACTTTTACAGAATTGAGCCAACCACCAGAGCGTGGTAAGGTTTTAAGCCACGAGGGAAACAGAGCGAATAAACTAAATGGAATAGATAATGCCACTGCAAAACCCAGCATACCAATGGCTGGTGCTAGCAGCGAACCAGTGCTCGAAACTTGAACCAATAAGGTGCCAATAATTGGTCCGGTGCATGAAAATGACACCAAAACTAAAGTAAAAGCCATAAACAAAATGCTCACAAATCCGGTAGTTGAATCGGCTTTAGAATCTAATTTTGTTGACCAAGATGCCGGCAATGTAATTTCGAACGCACCAAAAAATGAAATTGCAAAAACCACCAATAATGCAAAGAAAATAAGATTGAAAATTGCATTGGTGGACAAACTGTTGAGCGCGCTTGCACCAAAAATCAGGGTAATGAGAATACCCAAAATTATATAAATAAAAATAATTGCTAAGCCATACAAAATGGCGTCTCTTTTTCCACTCACTTTATTATCAGAACGTTTTAAGAAAAAGCTCACTGTCATAGGAATTATGGGCCAAACACATGGAGTGAACAATGCTAGAAATCCACCAAATAAACCGGCCAGAAATATTAGCCAGAGCGAAGTGTTTCCTGCCGTACTTTCGGTATTTCCAAAACTATTTAATTCATTAATTACAGGTTTCCAATAATTAGTCGTTTTAGCAACCATTGGCGTGTTAACAACTGTTGCTTTTTCAATACTTGGAGCTCCAATAGAAAATACTTCCTGAGTTGGTGGTAAACAACTTTCATCGTTGCAAGCCATAAATTCGACATAACCTTTGATACTAACTTTGGATGCGTCAGAAAACGAAATTTTTTGAATAAAAACAGCATTATTTGCATACCAATTTAACTCCATATCAAAGTTAGCATCATACGCCTTAAGTAATTTTGATGGAGATTGGATTTCGCCCACTTTTTTTGCATTTCCCAAAGTTTCGAAAACGATAGAAGTTGCACGTGGACCGTCTTTTGGAAGATTCAAAGCATATAAGTGCCATCCTTCATCGATGGTAGCACGAATTACAATATTCGCAGTCGATTCTCCTATTATCTTTAATTCATGTTTCCATTTTATGGGTTCATAAATTTGAGAAAAAGCACTTAGGGTAAATATTGTGGCTATCAAAGCCATTAAGAATTTCTTTTTCATAAAATTTTTTTTACAAAAATATCAAATCAATATGAACAAATGAATAAGTATTCATTTGTTTTATTTATTTTAAATTTTATTTTTTTATTTTCACAAAAACAGGATTTAGAAAATGATAAAATGGTAAATAGTAAAATCGTTAACGTGTTAACATAAACTTAAAACTTACTCCAAAATTTGTTGAAGAAACAGGATACGAAGATGATATTAGTGGCGAACTCGTTTGAGTATCATAAAATAATTGAATATTCAATTTGGAACTAAATACATAATCGGCAATCACTTTGAGTGTAAACAGTTTATTCCCACTTGATGCTTGGGTTATGTTTTCTTGAATTTTACGCAATAGTGTTTTGATATCTTTATAAGATATGTCGGCACTTAATTTCAAATCGTTTTTTACTTTAGTTTGTCTTTCATTTTTTAGTTTCAATATTACATCAAAATCTTTTAATATATAGCCAATACCAATCACATATTCATCGGTTACTGCTTCTATCAGTTGAGTGCTCGAAAGGTTCAGTGCTAAATTACGTTGCTTGCGATATTCCATTTTGGTAGTCATACTATTATTCATGACTGTATTAATTCCAATGAGCGGACTGAATTGTTCCGAAAGCGAAACACTCGATATATCATAAGGCGACGATGGAATTGGAAGGTCTGTTTTCACATCACGTACATATCCCAAATTATCGTTATCACCACCCATTGCCACCCAAGTTGAGTACGAAGTATAAGAATTTATACTGTATCTGCAAGTATAAGCATGTGTCAAACTGATAGATTTGAAATGATCTTTAACCCAAGTAATTCGTGATAATCCATCATAACTTATGCGCCAGTTAGGTAAAATGCTGAGTAATGAGAGAAATGGGTTTGTTTCCATTGTATTTACATCACGACCGGTATATGCTGCCAAAAATGAAGGAATTAAAACATCGGCTGAATTCAAAGTGTAAGCACCATTCGCACCATTATAATCACCTAAATTCTTGCCTTTTAAAAAACCCTCATTAGGATAACGAGTTCCGGAATATTTAGCATTTAATTTATTCACAATTACTTGCCGATTTGTCAGGAAATTATTAAAAAGTTCGGAATTATAATTTTTTTCTGCAGTGCCAATTGGCTTAAATGCAGTTGACAATGCCATAATTGTAATATTATAACTTCCAGTATATGTGCTTGGCATATTGCCAGTTAATGAGTCTCTAAACATGTATTGAATTGAGGTGTTTTTTGCTTCATACCGTTTAGCACTCAGGTCAATTTTCAATCCTGGAATTGGTTCAATGGATACTTTTATATCCAAATCGGAAGTAAAAGCTTTTGTAGCTGGTGTAACAATTGTGGTATCTCTATTTAACCAACCATTTTTTGTAAAAGTTTCAAAAATATCTGAATCATAAAAACCAAAGGCAAACTTATATCCGGGAGCCGAAATGCCATTTACATCTTTTTGACCTAAAAATCCGGCTTCGGGATAAAATCCTGGTAAAACCATACTATTTGATACACGATAGGTAAACGAACCACGGCGAGCCATCATGAGGGTACGCATTATAAAATCAACAGTTGTTTTAGTTCCACTTTTTAATTTAGGATCCAAACTTGAAATGGTCACAATAATACTGTCATATTTATCCATTGGTGTTATTTCAATTGTAGATGCATCCTTTGTTTTGAATGTAAGTGTAACAAGTTTACCGCTCTTATCCGTAGCTGTTAATTTTAACTTATCACTTCCTAAACGGTGAATAATAGTGATTGGTTTGTTTTTTTCAAGGTTTACTGTCTGATTGTATGTTTTTGATTGGAATTTTGGTTTATTTGCATTCGATTGGGAAGAAAAACGCTGGTTTATTTCTTTCAGATACTTTGATTTATTGTATAAGTTTTCAAAATTAAACGTACCATCACTTTGCCACGAACCCATGCTGGACGCAATATTTCCTGTTTGTGCTTCACCTTTAATTTTCGCCATCCTATTCCAATCATAAGTAGAAGTATATGAGATATTTCCTGTTACCCAATCAAAAATCGGAATTTTATTGATTGGCAGATTCCACGATGCATTGAATGTTTGCTGATAGGTGTATGGTGTTCCCAGTTTTCGTATACTCGACCAAACCGTATCGCGCCATTCATTGTAATAATCTGGGTTTATTTCGGGCGACTTATTAATTGGCTCATGTATGCTTGCATTCATTGCAGTTTGTAAACTGAATTTGATGGATCGTGTTAAGTCATATTTAAAATCGAATTGTCTGTTCCACGTAAAATCCTGACTATATGTCAAATCCAATGGCTGAGATGAAGCACCAATTCCTGTATAAATTGCACTAAGGTCACGTAGTTTAACCTGAGAATATTGTCGATTCATATTAGTATTGAACCCAAATGATGCAGGTAAATAATATAAATTAAAATCTTTTAGTATCTTAAATACAGGTTTATTTAAAGCTTTTGCCATTTTAAAAGGTTCCCATGGAGTAGAATTAAAAGAAAAATTATAATCTATTGATGCTCGTTGGTTTTTTACTAAGTTTTGTTCTACTTCAGCATTGTGTTGATTTGATTCTGTATAACTGTAGGTAAAGCTCACGTTTGCAGGGTCATAAAATTGTGGTGTTTTACTCTTTACATTCAACTTGGCACCGGTGATATTAAAACTTTTTGTCGAATTAACTGTTTGTGAAATAGAAGTTAATGAATCGCGTTCCGCCCTATTATTCAGGTTATTCAAAGCATCTGTTAGCAAAATGTCTTGATCGAGCGGATTGTATTTGGGCGAAACGGTTTCGTTGGAATAAGAAAAATAAGCAGGTATTTGCAATTTGGCTTTTTCGGGTAAAAAACGTCCCAATTCCAATGATGTAGAGAAATTCATTTGATTCAAATCGTCCATACGTCTATTGGTTACATTACTTTCAATACTTCCGTAACCAGCAGTTTCAGTTCGTCCCGAAAAATTAATGGTACCAAGATCAGATAATCCTAACGCTAAATTACCCATTGCTGCCCAACCTCCAGATTCATCAAACTCAGACATTCGCAATTCATTCACCCATATTTCGCCCGATTTATTGGCATTACTTCCGCTAGCATTTCTAATACCAATCATAATATTTTGTATATCCGATATAGATGGATTTCCCATTATCGATATTTTGTTCAACGGTTTATCTGGATCGTAAACCGTGAAGGGAATCAGATTTGATACATTAGTTGTACCGCTTTGTTTGGCTTTATTTCTTTTCAATTTGGCATTGGTAAGTGTATTAAACGAAAAATTGAACATGTTTTCGGGATACCAAACAATTTCCCTGTCGGAATTCTTCTCACCAATATACACACCGGTTGGTGTTATTCTGAGTGGAATTTCATACTCGTAATAGTTCATTTTCATGTCTGAACCCAATCGGATAAAACAAGTTAATTCACGATCTTCGAGTTGATTTGCTCCCAAGTCAGACGGTAAACGTTCAGCATGAACAAACATTTGTAATCGTTTGTACTGACGCATATCATAAGTAGTATTTTTATAGACTGCACGGGCATCGCCCGGTGCCAGATTATTTACCTGCAATACCATCGACTGCTCGTTTTGTTGTAATAATTGAGGTTGTCCGGGGTCGGTTTCGCGCGTTATTCCGGGAGGTAAAATATAATTTATCGGCGATCTGTTGGCGTTTTCCTCAATATTGACAGCTTGAACATCCAATTTTCCATCAGGAGTACGAATAGAGCCAACAGGATTCAAATCTTTATTATAGCTACGCCACTCACCCCTAACCAAATCCATTGTAGCAAAACGTAGATGCATTTCTTTTTCAAAATTTGTCAGAAACATGCGTATAAACCGTATGGATTTGAAATTACGAATACTACCAATTTTTTCTGCACTATCGCCTCTTATTGGAATTTTAAACTGATACCATTTTACTTCTTCTACTTTACCATTGGTGAGTTCAACATTTGAAGTAATTTTATCGGTTATATAATTACTTCCAATTTCCATTTTATTACTGTTAATACGAACATGGTATTGATAATATTTTTCATATTCATTCAAGGTATTATCGTTGTTAATATCTTCAATATCAGGTAATGAGGTAGCAGTTGTGCCATACGTTTCGGTAACATCTGTAGCATCGGGCGAATTTCCTTCGGTGCCATTGTAGTGTTTATAACGGGTTAAAATATCAACTTCAGCAACATCGTAATCACTGCCGCGATAAAAATGATATTTATCGCCTGCAGGGTCATTCAACGGAGAAAAAGGGTTGACCTGCATTTTTTGACGGGCTTCGGTTGAAATATTTGAATTTATTTGATTGAAATAATTTTTATAAATGGGAAATAGAAATTCGTTTTCGTTGGTTAAACCATCCAACCCAACATCCTGATTTTTGCGGGCACCCACTGCATTATCAAATGCACTTACAGTCGATTGTGTTTTTGGAACACGTCCCCAAACTGTTCTATCAGTTTTGGTGGTGTCGCCATTGAAGCTCAATCCATTTTCGAACGATTTTTTTCCATCTTTCAAAATATCTTCACTAATATCACCCAGGTTGAAGTATAAGTCACCACTTTCGCTAGGTTGCATTCCGCCTTTTACATAAGGATCCATCATCCAAAATTCGATATACTCTATATTTGAAGTTTCAAAATCTGTAGCATCCAATTTACGCATAATTCCACCCCAGCGTTTTGTAGGATTACTCAATGTTCCATCAGTATTCATGTGACCCACACCCACTGAATCCATGTTATATGGACCACGCTCTGTTGGATAATATGATAAATTCATAATGGTCATTCGCGAAGTTTGCGTAGCCAAGGTTTGTTTGTTAGGAAATATTTCTTGTTCCAATACGTTTCTGGTCAAATGATTTGATTGAGCATCGGGGTTATTGCGCAAATGAGCAGGTGTAGTTTTTGTATCTCCATTTAATATTGGATCTACATAGTACCAAGCCAACAAAGCACGGTTTTTTCCATATTCAATATTGTTGCTTAATTTGGCTTCGGGAAATAGTGCTTTTGTTGATGGATCGTATGGTGTACTAGCTAAATACCAATTGGAAGGATAATGTATATCTATTGTCGTTTTAGTCGATTCGAAATCATCAAGATAGGCTAGACCTGCAGAACTTACTACACTTGAATGTCCGGGTATTAACTGTGCGTATTCTGCATTGATTGCTAATGTAGATGGTTTTATAGCATTTACAAATGGCAGTTTGTCTAGCATATTAGTCAACCATTGAGATTCAGTACGCCATGAGGTATTCATTCCCCAAATCGTATTGGATATGGGTTCACTTCCAGAATTTACTTTAGTTGTAAGTGGCATTTCGGAAAGATGCATAATCGTTCCGCCTAGACTAAAATCTTTATTAAACTTATATTCTAAATGAGTACCTAACAGTGTTTTACGCTGCATACTATACATCGATTGATTTTCGAGCTTCACATCTATCTTTGTGCCCGATTCCACTAATGATTGATTAATAATGGTTACACTTCCCATGGTATAATCAACCGTATAATCAACATTTTCTTTCAAAGTAGAACCTCCGGCAGTAACAGTAACCGAACCACGAGGTACATTCATAGCATTGAGCTTAATTTCCGCACCGGATGAAGCTTTATATTCCCCAACCAAACGAAATTTATTTTTTTCGCTAAATTCTTGTGCCACTATCAAGGTAGAATCGTATAATTCCTGATAAACGTATTTTTTAACTAAATATGAAGGTGTAATTTTAGGATCATATCTTGGGTCAATAGCTTTTGCAAGATGATACCCAAAAGGTTCCAATACAGGAAAAATAATTCGACCGGTTGAAGAAAGTGCTGTATATCCTTCCTCATAATCAAATTTTCCATCTGGTATAGTATCTTTTTTGGAATTCAGGTTGTCGAGGTTCATTACCCGAAGCAATAATTTATTTTTAATATTGCCTTCAGTAATATATTGCATATCAGTACCTATAGAGTCATTTCGGTAAACAACATTCAATTTGAAATTTTCGGATTGAATCTGCATTGCTCCTAAACTATATACATTTTTTAGCATCAAATCCCATGATTTCAATTTGGGTGATTGGGCTGTACCCTTCAACAATTTTATTATTAAAGCATCAGGAGCTGTCACTGCATCTGTCGAGAATTCTCCCACCTGATAAACTTGTCCACCATAAGCATATTCGAAAGCTACACCCAGTACTTCGTCAGGATTCAGCACATTTCGCAACGATACTATTCCTAAAGTAGTATTCAATGTGTATTCCGATGGCTCAAGTTTTCGTGCACTTTCAATTTTTTCAAAGTCTTCGCCACCATTAAAATCAATAATTCCTTTAATTAATGCATAATCGGATAAGGCAGAATTAGTCTTTTGTACTTTTCGTACATCATTAATTCCAATAACATCTCCATATAAAGTATTGGCTTTATTGGCAGGTAGTTTGGTTAACTTTTTCCAATAATTATTATCAATCGAGTCGGTTTCACCCAAATCCATAAATGCCACAATATTCCTAGCTTGTTCATAGTTTCCACGTTTATTGGTCACCCAAACTTCAACCCGATTGATGGTAACTCCAGATGATATAAATGGCAGTTTGCTCATAGATTTTTCGTATTTATCCCGAAAATAATGTCCTAAAAAAAAGTGTCGATTATCGTCATAATTATCAATATTTACATCAAAATTTGTAGTTTGAGTGCCACCTTTCGAACTTACTGTTTGAGTTTCAGATTCTTGTTGTGAAGCAATTGCCGAAATATTTAATCGTCCGAATTGTAATTCTGTTTTAATACCAAACAAAGCCGTACTACCGGTAATAAGCGAACTATTAAGTTGCATACTGACATTTCCGGCTTCAATGTTTTTGATAATATCGTCTTCTTTCCCTTTAAATGCCAATTTTACCATCTTTTGGTCAAAATCAAAACTAGCTTCGGTATTGTAATTCAACCCGAAATTTACTTTATCTCCCACATTTCCGGTTACATTGAGTTGAATTTTCTCATTGAAGTCAAAAATACTTGTTTTGCGCATCCGTTCTGTTAAAGCTGGATTGTCGATATTATTGGTTTTTACACCGAACACCAATTCGGCAGAACCCTGGGTTCTAATTTGCACACCTCCAGGTCCAAATACCTTATCGGCAGCACCGATATTGAACTTCATATCCGAAACCGAAAATTTATCTTCATTATTTTTATCGGATTTGGCATTTTTCTCCTTCCAATAACTTTGCTTGTCCTTTTTAGCAGAAAAATTCCGATATTCTTGTTCAGTCATCAAAAATGGTGTTGAAATTTCCGTTTCGCCTACATACGTTCTTAATACATAATTGCCTGATTTTGTGTCGTATTCTACAACCGATTTAATGTTTTTCGGTTTTGGAGCATCCATTGGATAATGGGTACTCAGTTCTTCGTAAGTGTTTTGAGTAAATTTTTTTATTGGAAATGTCGGAGGTTTTTGCTTATTTGTATCGATATCTGTTATTGAATCATTGCTTACCTGCGTATCTGATGCAAAGTGTTCTCCGGCAGTTACATAAGCAAAAACTGAACTGAGAACAATGCCACAGATTATTATAATAGGGAAAGTTTTATATGAAAAAATCATAAAAAGAAAAAGTTAGAAATGTTTCGTTTTTCGTCTTAAGTAATACGAGTTTGTTCCTTTTGAACCCAATTGAAAATGTTTTATTATTGAGTTCTCTCTGAAAATCTAATATTTGCACATAGAATACACTAAATATACAGATTATCACTTATTATTTTACATAATTATTTTCAATTATTTGATAATTAAATAACATGAGTATCGGGTGTTGTACCTAAAATTCATTTTTATAGCTAACACAAGCAATT
>JACDZH010000066.1 GCA_013426815.1 Paludibacter sp. | reverse complement strand
AGCACGGTTCTGTGAGAGGTTTAGGGGTGAGATTCCCCTTTACCTACTCGATTTCCTATTCTGAAAAATGTATAGAAAATTGTATAGATGCAAAATCAGCCACATACATTTTACTGTAAGTGGCTGATTTTCAAGTCGGGGTAGCGGGATTCGAACCCACGACCCCCTGCTCCCAAAGCAGGTGCGCTAACCGGACTGCGCTACACCCCGAAATATGTTTTTTTTTGCGGGATTCGAACTTGGAACTTTCCCGATTTCAATCGGGATGCGCTAACCTGACTGCGCTACACCCCGAAATATTTTTTTTTGCGCGGGATTCGAAATTGCGACTCTCCCAATTTCAATCGGGATGCGCTAACTTGACTGCGCAACACCCCGAAATATGTTTTCTTGTGCGGGATTCGAAATTGCGACTCTCCCAATTTCAATCGGGATGCGCTAACCGGACTGCGCTACACCCCATTAAATTTCATTTCTTAAAAAGCGAATGCAAAGATACGCTCTTTTTCCGATTAAACAAACTATTTATAGTATTTTTGTTGTCAAATGTTGGCAAAATAATATATTGTTTGCCAAATCGTTGAAATATAAAAACTTAAAAATGGCTGGCATTTATATTCATATTCCATTTTGCAGGAAGAGGTGTATTTACTGCGATTTTTACACAGAAGTTGCACCTCAATTAATCCCAAAATTGATTGATACAATTGTAAAAGAGCTAACAATTCGGAGAAATTATCTGAAAAACGCAACTATCCAGACAATTTATTTTGGCGGTGGAACTCCTAGTATTCTGAATCACGACCAGTTTTCAAGAATTTTTGAAGTTATTTATAATTTATATAAAGTGACAGAAGATGCTGAAATAACATTTGAAGCCAATCCTGATGATTTAACAATTGACTTTTTATCGTCTTTACAATCTTTGCCTTTCAACCGCATCAGCATAGGTATTCAATCGTTCGACGATTCGGATTTGAAGCGAATAAACCGCAGGCACACTTCTAAACAAGCCATTGAAGCAATTCAAAATGCAAAAAATAGTGGATTTAAAAATATTAGTATTGATTTAATTTATGGTTTGCCTTTTCAAACCTTAGAAGCATGGGAAAAACAACTTGAAATGGTATTTAGTCTTGAAGTTCAGCATATTTCATCATATGGTCTCACTTATGAAGAAGGAACTGAATTGTGGAGACAACGAGAGAATGGAACTATTAAAGCCGTTGAAGATGAAACACTTATAAAAATGTATAAAGTCTTGGTTGAAAAAACGAAAATTAAAGATTTTGATGCTTACGAAATTTCTAATTTTGCAAAACCGTCATTTCAATCACGCCACAATACATCGTACTGGAAACAAGAATCCTATTTGGGAATTGGACCATCAGCACATTCTTATAATTTAACATCCCGCCAATGGAATATTGCCTCAATAACCAGCTATATCGATGCTATTGAGAAAAATACAATATTTTTCGAACAGGAAGAATTGACTATCAATGAGCAATATAATGATTTTGTAATGGTATCTTTGCGCACTTCGGAAGGCTTAAGTATACATAAATTGGAAGAAACTTTTGGTTCAGAATTTAGTTCGTATTGCTTACAAAATTTAAAAAAATATATTAACAATAAAAAAGTAGATATAATTGATGGAAAACTCCGTTTAACGCCGGAAGGTATTCTGATTTCAAACCTTATTTTGATTGATATAATGAAAGTTTAAGTTATCAAAAAAAATAGTACTTTTGTAGCTTGATCTATATAATTCAGATTATGGAAAAAATAACTCAAAAAGGCGGTATTCGCTCGAAATTTTTACGCCTGTTTTGGCTATTATTTGGTTTTGGTTTAGTTTGTATTGTACTTATGTTTGTATTCATTAATATCGGATGGATTGGATATCTTCCACCAATCGATGAATTACAAAACCCCAAAAACAAGTATGCTACTGAAATTTACTCATCTGATTTACAATTACTTGGTCGTTACTTCTTCAGTAAACAGAATCGTGTTGGGGTTCATTACAATGATATTTCCGAAAACGTAGTAAATGCACTTATTGCCACCGAAGATGTTCGGTTTTACAAACATTCGGGCATCGATGGCATAGCTTTAACCCGCGCCGTTATACTGACAGGAGTTTTTCAACGTAAAAGTTCAGGTGGTGGCAGTACACTCACCCAACAATTAGCCAAACAACTTTATTCGCCTCAAGCCGACAATTTTATTGAACGGGCATTGCAAAAACCAATAGAATGGGTAATTTCCATCAAACTTGAACGGTTATACACCAAAGAAGAAATAATGACGATGTATCTCAATCAGTTTGACTTTTTGAACAATGCTGTTGGAATAAAATCGGCGGCTCAAATATATTTCAGCAAGGCTCCCAACAAATTGAAAATTGAGGAAGCAGCTACTTTGGTTGGAATGTGTAAAAATCCATCCTTTTTTAATCCAGTAAGGTTCAATGAACGTACGCTTCGCCGCAGAAATGTTGTGCTCAATCAGATGCGAAAAGCAGATTTCATTTCAAACGAACAATATGATTCACTAAAAGTACTACCGCTCACACTTCATTATGTAAAAGTAGACCATAAATCGGGATTAGCGGCATATTTCAGAGAGTATTTACGCCAAATGCTCTCGGCAAATGAACCTGATAGAAGTGATTATGCAAGTTGGCAACAACAAAAATACGATGAAGATCGTTGGTCTTGGGACAATAATCCACTTTATGGTTTTTGCAATAAAAACAAAAAACCGGATGGATCACCATATAATATTTATACCGATGGACTTAAAATATATACAACCATCGATTCGCGCATGCAAACTTATGCTGAGGAAGCTGTAGAGGAGCATATTCATTCACTTCAAAAAACTTTCTTTAATGAAAAGAAGAACAGAAGTTATGCTCCATTTTCACGAAAAATGAAGCCGGAAGATATTGATTTAATAATGAATCGGTCGGTAAAACAATCGGATCGGTATTTAAGAATGAAAGCTGCCGAGATGACAGAATCGGAAATTGATGAGATTTTCAGAAAACCCATCGATATGAAAGTATTTTCGTATAATGGAGACATAGATACTATTCTTTCGCCATTTGATTCAATTCGTTACCACAAATATTTTCTGCGTTGCGGTTTTATGTCAATGGATCCACACAATGGCAATGTAAAAGCTTATGTTGGTGGTCCCGATTTTGCTCAATTTCAGTATGATATGGTGAATGTTGGCAAACGTCAGGTAGGTTCTACTGTGAAACCTTATTTATATACATTGGCTATGGAAGAAGGAATGTGGCCTTGCGATAAAACTACTTGGCAACCAATAACCTTAATCGATGGAAACGGAAAACCATGGTCTCCGAAAACCACAACTAAAAGTAGAAAAATCGGAGATATTGTTTCTTTACGTTGGGGACTATCCAACTCAGATAACTGGATTTCAGCATATTTAATGAGTTTATTTTCGCCCGAAGCAATGGTAAAACTGATGCATTCGTTTGGAATTAAAGGTCAAATAGATCCAGTAGTTTCGTTGGCTTTGGGACCATGCGAAATTTCTGTTGGTGAAATGGTAGATGCTTATACAGCTTTTGCAAATAAAGGAATTAGGGTTGACCCTTTGTATGTAACTCGTATTGAAGATGCCAACGGAAATGTGATTGGAAAATTTTCACCACAAATGCACGAGATATTCAGTGAATCAACTGCATATAAAATGATTTACATGATGCGGGCTGTTGTTGATGGTGGTACAGGTAGTCGTATTCGTAATCGTTATGGTCTAAATATGCCTATGGGCGGTAAAACGGGTACAACGCAAAACAACTCCGATGGTTGGTTTATGGGATACACACCTTCGCTTGTTTCGGGCGTTTGGGTTGGTGGTGAAGATCGTTCCATTCATTTCGATAATATTCGTGAAGGTCAGGGAGCAAGTATGGCACTGCCAATATGGGCTTTGTATATGAGAAAAGTACTTGCTGACCGCGATTTGGGTTACTCATCAAGCGAAGAATTTGATATTCCAAGTTCATTTAGTGCTAATGCAGGTTGCGATGTGGAAATAACGGAATAGATTAAATGTGTTTCGTGTTTTGAGTTTTGAGTTTGAAGTGTCTAGTAAAAGCGGGATGTCTGCTTCGCTATCATTTGAAAAGTTTTTATTTTTAAAATAATTTAAATTGAAAAAGTATATCATTATATTTGTTTGTTTTCTTAGTCAGTTTTCGGCTATGGCACAATGGAATACAGAACGTATATTGACTATTGGACAAAATGCATTGTATTTCGAGGATTATGTACTTTCTATCCAATACTTTAATCAGGTAATTAAAATTAAACCTTATTTAGCCGAACCTTATCTGTATAGAGCGATTGCTAAATTACAACTTGGCGATTATCAAAGCGCTGATCAGGATTGTACCGAAGTAATCAAAATAAATCCATTTATGCCACAAGCATATTATGCACGGGGTTTTGCACGTAGAAGTATGGAGTTTTACAATGAAGCTATATCCGACTTTAGTAAAGCACTTGAATTTAGCCCAAATAGTTTGTATTTACTAATGAATAGGATGGATACACGTGAACGAATCAAAGATTATGAAGGAGCTTTGAACGATTTGGAAACTTACAGAAGGTTAAGTCCAAAAACAACAAATATTTATTACGAAAAGGGCAGATTGCAATTATCCCTAAAAGACACCATTGGAGCTACTTTAAGTTTTGATAAATTTCTTCAAATGGACAGTACCAGTAGTTTGGGTTGGAGTGCCCGTGCATTTCTGAAAATGCAAATGAAAGATGAAAATGGCGCTTTGAAAGATTACACCGAAGCCATTAATCGAAAGTCAACTTATGTAGGTGATTATATCAATCGTGGTATTCTAAATGTACAAAAAAAGAATTATAATCAGGCTCTAAGTGATTATTATTCAGCAATTAAACTTGATAAAAAAAACGATTTAGCTTACTATAATCGGGGATTATTGCGCGCCAATTTGGGCGACAATAACAATGCACTTACAGATTTACAAACTGTTCTTCGATTAGATTCGACCAATACAGAAGCCCGATTGAGTAAAGCCATGCTAGAAATAACTCTCAAAGATTTTAAAAACGCTATCAAGGATTTTAAAAAAATAATTGAAAAACACCAATACTTTATTCCTGCATATCATGGCATTGCGGAAGCAAACGAAAAAATGGGAAATAAGAAAGAAGCATTTAGATTCAGACAATTAGCAGCAAATATTGAAGCAAATAAAGATTATATTCAACGAAAAGAAAAAGAAAATATTGTTACCAAAAATAAAATGGCTGATAATACCCAAAAAACAAGTGCTAGCAACAAAGCTGAAATGTTCAACCGTTTTGCAGCTCAAAATATTGAAGATGCTGAAACTGAATCGAAATATTCCGAAGCAACACGTGGAGCCGTTCAGGACAAATATACCGATATTATCAATGAAAAAAACTTTGTATTGACTTATTATGCCAAAACAGATGAAATTCGTCGCACTAATTGCTATCATCCTATTGTTGATCAGTATAATAAGGAGAAAAAACTAAGTTCAATTCTAAAAATTACCAATAATGAATTAGCACTAACTGCCGACATGATAAATAGTCATTTTGAAGCTATTAATAATATTTCCACTCAATTAATAAAAGACAACCCAAATCCGGATATATACTTTAATCGTGCGTTGGAATTTGCCTTGGTACAGGACTTTAACAGCGCTATTGAAGATTTGAATAAAGCAATTGAACTTCGACCCAATTTTATGCCTGCTTATTTTTGTAGGGCAAATATTCGAAATAAATTGGTGGAATATATAAAAACTACAATTGACAATACCACATCCGAGAGTAAAGAGAAAAGAATATCTGAAAAGAAAATTTCTGCAGAAAAACAAGCGGGATTTGATGTTGAAATGATAATGCGCGATTATGAAAAAGTGAATGAGTTAAGCCCTGATTTTTCATTCAGTTACTTTAATAAAGCCAACATCCTTTGTACACAAAAGGATTTCAGAACAGCTATTTCAAATTATTCAAGAGCAATAGAGGTAGATCCTGATTTTGCAGAAGCCTATTTCAATAGAGGTTTAACGCATGTATTTATTGGCGAAGAAGCCAAAGGATTAACTGACTTGAGTAAAGCCGGTGAATTAGGAATTTATAAAGTGTATAATTTGATTCAGAGATTTAAAAAATAGATTTGCTGAGTTATTACAATCGAATGGCAAATTTCTTTAACCTTGCATCCAACATTTGCACCGGAATTATTTGTTTAATACATTCAGCCACAGCATTTAGGATACCTTCACGTACAAAATCGTGACGAATTACTACCGAAACTTCGCGGGTGGCTTCCGGTTTTACTATTTCGCGCAAATTTAATTTTTGCTTTTCGCTCAATAACTCTATATGTAATTCAGGAATAACCGTATAACCTCCATTTACGTCCACAATTTTAATTAAAGTATCGATACTACCGGCTTCGTAAGTAGTAATATGTTGTGTTCTTTCGTTACAAAAATTAAAAACCTGATTTCGCAAACAATGACCTTCTTCCAGCACCCATAAATGATCGAGTGGCATATCTGAAGCCGAAAGTTCTGTTCTATTGTAAATCGTTTCTTTGGGTGAAATATATGCTGTAAACTTCTCGTAATAAAGCGGAACTTCAAATATTTTTGAGTTTTCGAGTGGTGTGGAAAGTATCGCCATATCAATTTCGGCCAATCGCAATTTTTCAATAATGGTGCTGGTGTGCATTTCGCTTACCTTCAGTGATATTTCAGGGTAGGTTTTTTTAAAAGTTGCAATAAGCCTGGGCAGCAAATAAGGTGCAATGGTAGGAATAATGGACAGATTTAATGAACCTGCTATTAATTCTTTTTCTAATTGAACAGTATCTTTGAGTTGATTAGCCTGAATAACAATCTCCTGCGCCTGACGAATTATTTGCTGTCCAATTTCAGTAACTTCGATTGGATTCCTCGAACGATCGAAGATTTTACAATCCAGTTCATCTTCCAGTTTTTGAATCATGGCACTGAGTGTGGGTTGTGTTACACCACTTAATTCGGCTGCCCGAACAAAATGACGGGTTTTTTCTAATGATAATACATATTCTAGTTGCTGCAAAGTCATATTCGATATTAATAAAAAAAATCAAATACAAAGAATCAATCAAATGCAAAGATAATGATTAAGTAATTAACATTGAGTAATTAATAATTAATTTATATTTTAAAATCGGAAATTGTACTATAATTTAACACAGAATAAACCGACAACCAAGCTTTTATATATCTTTGTTCAAAATAATCAATTTACCTTTCCATGAAAAAAAATATACTTATCTTCTGTTTGTTTTTATTAAGCATTCCAACTATTAATGCACAATTACTGTGGAAAATAACCGGTAATGGATTAAAACATCCTTCCTATTTATTTGGTACACAGCATGATATTCCAATTTCATTTCTGGATAGTATTCCGGGTTTATACAAAGCATTTAATGGCTGCGAAATGGTTATTGGTGAAATGGTATTGAGTAATATTGATGCAACAGTTAAAATTCAGCAAGCTGCAGTTATGCCTAATCATATCAAGATGAATGATTTATTAAGCGATGATGAATATAAGTTGATTGATCAGGAATTGAAAACTGTTTTAAAGATGAATTTAAAGGATGTTTCTATAATGAATCCTTCTTCAATTTTGATCCTGTACGAATTAGAACTTTATAAAAAACGTACCAGTTTTAGCGATGATATTCAATCTGATTCTTATTTTCAATTGGTTGCAATAGAAAAAAGCAAGAAAGTGATTGGTTTAGAAACAATTGAACAACAGATATCTTTCTTATTTGAAAATGGAAGTCTTGAACGGCAAGCCGATAAATTAGTAGAAAGTATTAAACGTAAAGATAGTATAATTAAACATATCGTTTATATAAACAAGCTATACAAAGCCGGTAAAATTGAAAAATTGAATGAAATTGCCAGAAAAAACGGCTACATTTCCTCCATGAACGATGAAGAATATGCCAAACTTGTAGATAATCGGAATGCCGATTGGATGACAAAACTACCTTCCTTTTTCAAACAATCACCTTGTTTTGTGGCTGTTGGATCTATGCATTTGGGAGGAAAAAAAGGTCTTATCAAATTGTTGGAGAAAGCCGGATATAAGGTTATAGTACCTTAAAATATTTTCCTATAAATATGACAATAAGGCGTGCCATGTTTTTTATCATAATATTCTTGATGATAATCTTCTGCCGACCAGAACTTTGGAGCTTTTTCTAACAAAGTTGCTACCTTAAAACCTTTTTGGGAAAGAATGTTAATATATTTTTCGGACACTTGTTTTTGCTCAGACGAAGTAAAAAAAATCACCGAACGATATTGATCTCCTATATCCGGTCCCTGACCTCCTACCTGGGTGAAATCATGTGTTTCGAAAAACAATTTCACCATAACATCATAGGTTGTTTTTGTAGTATCATAAACAACTTCTGTCGTTTCGGCATGACCGGTTTCACCCGTGCAAACTTCCTTATATGAAGGACTTAAAGTGTGACCACCCATGTATCCAACAGTAGTTTCAATCACACCTTTTGCTTTCATAAAATGATATTCAGTTCCCCAAAAACATCCTGAAGCAAAATAAGCTTTTTCAATTACTTTTTTCGTAGCCGGAATAAATTTCATTGAAATTGAATTCACACAATATCGGGTATTCTTTTCCGTAAAACCTTCATTAAGAAATACATGACCCAAGTGTGCGCCACAATTCTTACACATAATTTCGGTACGTCTTCCATCGGCATCAATATTACGGGTTACTGCTCCGGGAATTTCATCATCGAAACTGGGCCATCCACACCGCGAATCGAACTTATCTTCAGACCGATACAATGGTGCATTACATTGTCGGCAGATATATGTTCCGGTTGCCTTATTATCAACATATTCTCCTGTGAAAGGTCTTTCGGTGCCTTTATTCAAAATCACAGCTTTTTCCTCGGATGTAAGTGAATTGTATTTCATTTGTTTTGAAGTTTGATTACATGCAGTCTGAGTGAAAAGTAGTTGCACGAGGGTGGTTAGTAAAACAATATTTGATTTCATTATTGTAATCCATTTTGAGTATAAACAGTTGCAGATAATTTTTTGTTCAAACAGACTTAAATCTATTAATCATTTTCTGTATGTATTTAAATTTTAAACTAAATATTGACCAATAAGTATATAACATTAATGATTTATATAGAAACAATTACAGATAAAAAAACATTTAATTATATTTTAGTGATTTTTGTTTAACTGATAATCTTGGTGAAATTTAGTGCCCAATACATTTTAGATGTCAATCTTAATTCTCTTTTTTTTGAGCACTTTAATCTTTTTAACAAAATTAAATCTATAGTTGACATTTCATCTAATGCAAATATATCAATTTGGACATCTTTCAATGAAATCCAAAAATTATCTTCGTTCTTGAATTGAAAATGGAATTAACTGCTTATCCCTTTCGATAAAGGTTAAAAAGCACAACAGCCATTATGTCAATGAATTAGCTTCGATTTCGCCATTTATATAAATGCTTGAAATATAGTATATTAGCAAAAACACTTGACCGAAGTGGATAAGCACTTGGAATTATTAAAAATTTATGGGATAATTTTCATTTGTATTCATTTTGCAAAAAATAAACCATAAATTTGTGAATCATTTCTTTTGAAATTGGAACTTTGCTTTTTTTTAAGACGAATTTTCAATTTTAGTTAGAATAAATCTTTTCTAATTAACACTAAATCAAAATATCACAATTTCAGCAATAATCCCACAAAAATGGAGCGAGGCAAAGAAGGCCCATAAACAAAACCAGCATCTCTAAATTCTCCTTTATCAAAATCCTTTTGATAGCTATTCAGTATATTCTGAACTCCAGTACTTAGTTGCACTTTTGTGCTCTCTCTAATTTTAAGGTCGTAGGCCAATCGTAAATTCATGTCAAAAAATTCGGGCGTTGTTATTTCTGCATCTTCAGCCACATATCCTGCATAATGTTGTACAAGCATTTTACCTGTGTAAGTGCCCGAAAGTGACATTGTAAATTGCTTTAACGGGGCAAAGGTCAAGGTTAAATAGCTGTATTTGTTGGGTGTTCTAAACATATTTTTTTGCGGCGTTAGGTTTGGATTTTCGCTCCATTGCTGATTTTCTTTATACTGACTTTTCTGCAAAGTGGCACCCATTTGAAGTTGAAGTTTGGAGCTTGCCATTACTTTCGCTTCCACGTTAACTCCTTTTACCACTGCGCCGAAGCCGTTTTTCCGCATCAAAATAGAATTTCCATCTGCATCCACGCCATCTTCTTCAAGCACAAATACGTTATTGAGGTCGGTGTAGAATCCTTCAATCAATAAAATGGTTTGCACTTTTCCAAATTGTTTGTAAAAATCGCCCGAAACACTAAAGCTATTCGACCGTTCAGTTTTTAAATTTGGGTCTAGTTTAATAATTTGTACTTGTCCAGCCACAGCAGTTATGTGTAAATCCTCGTCGAATGCTTGTGGTGCTCTAAATCCACTACCATAACTGGTACTGAAGTTGATAAATTCAGATGGGTTATAACGCAAATTCAAACGTGGACTAAGAATTGGATTTTTTATTAGATTATGCTTGTCAAATCTGCCGCCAAGTAAAATACTCCAGAATTTATTTTTCCATTCATTCTGAAAATATCCACTGTATGTATAAACCGTTTGGTTTATTTGTCTGTCATAGCCCAATTGTTTATCCACCATTTTATTGTAGCTATATTCACCTCCAAGGGTCAGTTCAGCAGGTGAAAACAACAGTTTTTCCAAAGAATACATGTATTGTGCACCCGAAACTGAGGATAAATCGTCGGTGGTTCCGTACGCATTGGGGTCTTTGCCAGCACCATAATAGCTTTTACGTTCAATTGATTGTGCTGAGGTGAAAATATTTAAACGATGCTTATAATCTGTTGAAAATAAATCATATTTCAAACCTCCACTGTTGATATTATGTTCAATTTGCTCGGTTACATCAGCTTGATGCGCTGGTAAATCAAGGTTGTTTCCACCACGCCTAAATTCACCTAAATTATGATATTCAGCTGTCAATTTACTTTGTCTACTCGTTTTGTAATAGGATCGAAAGCCCACGTTTCTACTTTGAAGTACCCCAATTTCTGTATAGCCATCTCCATCGGCATCAAATGCGCTTCGATGCCTCGAAGATGCATACAAACTCACTCCTGCTTTATTGTCATCCGATACCAAAGCTGCATTTAATGAGGTGTTCACATCCGGATTATTGCCACCAATAAAATTTGTTTGATTGGATAAGGTAGCCAAATTATTCAGCGGTTCTTTGGTGATAATATTAATTGTTCCCGCTATAGCATTGGATCCAAAGAGGGCAGAACCACCACCGCGTACAACTTCTACGCGCTCTATCATGTTGGTGGGAATTTGTTCAATGCCATACACACCAGCCAATGCACTGAAAATGGGGCGGCTATCAATGAGTATTTGTGTGTAGGGACCATCCAAACCGTTGATGCGAACTTGCTGAAAACCACAATTCTGACAATTGGTTTCAATGCGCAATCCTGGCTGAAAACTCAATCCTTGTGCTAGACACACAGAACTAGTCGTTTCAAACAGTTTTGGACTCATAATGCTCACAATATTGGATGCTTCTCGTCGAGTAGTTTCACTTCTATTGCTGCTTACCACCACTTCATTTAGCTGCACCAAATCTTCGGACACTTCAAAATTTAATTCATTTGATTTACCTTTAGAAACTATAATTTCTTTTTCTAATGGAATATATCCAACTCCTTTGGCAATAACTGTTTGTTTTCCATCGGGCACATTACTCAATATATAATGTCCTGACGCATTGGTGGCAGTACCTTTATTTGTACCCTTTACCATAATTGTTATAAAGGGTAGATGTTCACCTGATATAGTAGTAACAACATGTCCTATTATGTTTGTATCAGCAGCAAACATATAAACTGAAAAAATACTGAGTAATATAGTTATTTTTAATTTCATGAAATTCTTATTTATTGGGTTTAAAAAACATTGATTTAATTGCTCTTTTTCATTTTTTTAGGTTGAAAGTTTATTCTATTGGCAAATTAACCCAAATTGTCCATTAGAACCACAGTTACCTTTTTAAATATTATTAGCACTCAAAAAGAACTGTTTTTGATAAATTAATGCTGAATATCCATTTTGATTATCAATATGTTATATCACAAACTTTCTAATGGTGTCCATTAGAAAAATATAGTTTTATTAACATATACCCCTAATGGACAATTTGGGATTAAATCTGTGTTTTCATCCTAAATGATTGGTGATTAGATGTTTATATTTGTTGATTTTAAATTTCAACGTAAAATGATTTTAATTAGTAAAATAGATTGAGAACCCACACAGAAATAAAAGCTGCATTTAAAATGTTGCAGTTTATCTTTGTGCAAATTGCATTGTTGTTACTTTGCCTAAATCATTTTTAGTTTCCAGTAATTTCTATTTTTTATCACGGGAGCGGGGCTAGTAATTTTTTTTTCAGCAGACAGGAGGAGCTCTGGAAGGAAGACGAAATTGGATAGAAATAATAATGTTAGCGCTTTCACTATTGCGTGAAATGGAATGGGCAATACGCAATGGTTGCTCGTAAGGCATAGTTGCCAATAATTCTTCGCTACTCATTTTATTCAGGTCATGAATTACATCATAAGCTGATAGGGGATGAGTATGCTTCTTAACAGGTGTTTTGTCACTTGCATCAGATTTGTAATAGTGAGAATGTGCAATCACCTGACCATTAATTACATGGACGTGGTAAAACAAAGTGATACCGCTATAAAACCCAACGAAGAGAACTATTAGCGATATTTTAAAAAACTTTGTAATGGATTGTTTTAAACTCATGATGCAAAATTACTGCGAAAGAATGGATTTGGCAATACCTAAAAAGGGGATTTCTAAATTTAATTAGATTGTAATAGTACCTAAAATGAGTTAGAAAAAAGAAAAATGAATTTTGTAGAAGAAGAAAAAAGATTACTTGAACAAATTGTTGTTAATTTGAAAACTTTATACCCACAAAAAACGAACGTGGCAGCGAAGGACCATAAATATAAGTTGCATCCCTAAAAGCACCTAGATCTAGATCTTTTTGATAGCTGTTAAATACGTTCTTTACACCACCAGTAAGTTGGATTGCATTACCATTGAGGCGAAAATCGTAAGATGCTTTGAGATTAATATCTGCAAACGAAGGTGTTTTTTCCAATCTGTCGGCAGCAATATAGCCCGCAAAGTGTGGCGAAAGCATACTTCCAGTGTAAGTGCCAGTTGCGTTAAGTAAAAGCTTTTTTGTAAAGTTGTACGACAATGTAAAATAGCCATACTCAGATGGTGTCCGCATCATTTTTCGTTCGGCGGCTACATTTAAATCATCCGACCAAGTTTCGGCTACATCGTACAAACTTTGTTGTAAAGTAAATCCAAATTGCAACTGATATTTTGGCGATGGCACTACTTTTGATTCGATATTAATACCACTCACCCGTGCCCCCAATCCATTTTGTCGTTTCATAACCGTTTGACCATTCGTATTTTGCCCTTGATCTAGAAGAATAAATATGTCGTTTATTCTTGTTGAGAAACCCTCAATTAAAACATCGGCTTCCGTGTTTCCAATTTTGAAATCGTAATCGAAAGAGGTACTATAGGTATGTGAGTATTCGGGGCGCAAATTGGCTGCAATTTCAATAATTTTGATAGTTCCACCAATTGCTTCTAAATGTAAATCTTCGTCAAAAGCTTGAGGCGCACGAAATCCAGCAGCATAAGAGCCTCGCCAATTGAGGTTTTCTGTGAAATTGTATTTCAAATTTATTCGCGGACTAAACACCATGTTGGATAATAAATTATGTTTGTCAAATCGCCCTCCAACCAAAATGCTTAACGATTTGTTGTGCCATTCGTTCTGAAGAAACAAACCATTTGTTTGCGTAGTTTGTTACAAAAGTCGATTATAGCCAGGCATGTGGTCGTCTATATAATCATATTAATATTCGTAGCCCGTTGTAAACTCTGATGGCATAAACAGTAAATTATTAAAATTATACACGTATTGTATTCCACCCACAGCAGTAGTATTGGCCGTATTTCCATATGCATTCAAATCTTTTTGAACACCATAATAGCTTTTGCGCATCACATTCTGGACTGAAGCATAGGCATTTATTTTTTGCTTACTATCTGGGCTATACCAGTTGTAAGCCAGACTACCTCCATTAATTTCGTGTTCGAGCTGTTCGGTAATTTCTGTTTCGTGCGGCTGCAAATCGAAGCCATTGCCTCCACGTCTGAACTCGTTGATATTGTGATATTCAAGCGTCAATTTGCTTTGCGAATTTAATCGGTAGTGCGAGCGCATACCAATGGTGTGATTTAGTAATTTTGCTGCTTCTGAAAATCTATCACCGTTTGCGTCAAATGGAGCTCTATTGCGATAGTTACCATACAAATACATTCCTGCTTTATTATCTCCCGACACAATGGACGTGTTTAAATTTATCGAATTATCGGGTGTGTTTCCATTTTGCTGCAAATTATATCCCGCCGAAAAAGTATTATTCAATGCTTCTTTGGTAATAATATTGATAGTGCCTGCAATAGCACTTGAGCCGTACAAAGCTGAACCACCTCCACGAATTACCTCTACGCGTTCAACCATATTTACAGGAATTTGTTCTAATCCATAAACGCCTGATAATGAGCTAAATATATGGTGGCTATCAATCAAAATTTGCGAATACTGACCTTCGAGACCATTAATTCGAACCTGAGTGAAACCACAATTGTTGCAGTTATTTTCGACCCTCACGCCAGGCTGAAAATTTAGCCCATCGGCCATACACACGGTATTAGTTGCCAAAAACATCTTTGGACTAAGTAAACTTACTATTACCGAGGCATCTTTGCGGTTTGTTTCGTTCCTATTGGCACTCACCACCACTTCGTCGAGTGATAAGGCACTTTCTTCTACTAAAAAGTTAAGTTCGATGGTTTTTCCAGATACAATAGTTACTTGCTTTTCAACTTGCTTATATCCCATTCCACTCACTCGAATGGTATAAGAGCCTATGGGCAAGTTTTTTAAAAAATAATGGCCAGAATTATCAGTAGTAGTTCCTATAACGGTATTGTTGACTGATACATTTATAAAAGGAATATGTTCACTGGTTTTTTTATCTTTTACATCGCCCACAATATTGGCATCAGTATTTTTTTGAGAAAACAGATTAGTGCTACTGATAGCAATCAATAGTATGATAAGAATTTTTGATTTCATAATGAATAATTTTTTATTAAAAATAAAATAGGGTATTGCAGCTAAGTTTTTGATAAATATAGCTGTAAGTTAAATGAAAATTGAAAGTATTTTGTAAAATAATCTAACTATAGTAAGCGACTTATATAAATGCGGTTAATTTGCTCAAATCATCATTTGGTTTATCGA
>JACDZH010000065.1 GCA_013426815.1 Paludibacter sp. | reverse complement strand
ACTCCTATGATACAACTTTTTGACACACTTTCTTATCCCGAACTCAGGTTATTATATCCAATTTAAACGTAAAATTGATACGAAAAAATAAATTAAAATGGCTTACAATAAAATACTTAAATAATAAATGCCTGCAAATTATAGCGACTATAAGAATTGATTTACAGAAATTTGTACATACAATCAAAATTGCAGAATAATTTATTAGTTGCAATTTGGAGACTTAAAAAAGTTTGATTTTTTGTTTCATCCACAATAACCAAATACAAAGAATCTTCGTTTTTGTTATAAAACTTTACGTTACTGTCCGATAAAAAATTATTTTGATTGCAATAGTTTATATCTCTCACTTCGTTTGGGATGATATTCAGTTCGTAATGCTTGTTTGTTGTTGATTGACGGCAAAGCCGCCAATCAACAACAAACAAGCATGAATTCATCGTATTGCATTGTCATACTGAACGTAGTGAATTTAATATTTTAGATTGGACAATAATAAAAAAACTATAGATAGTAGCAAACAAACACATAAATCACTCTATATAAATATCAAATATCCATTTTTTTTTTATAAAGCAGATTTGCAAAAATGTATATTAAGGTTGAGTATATATATCGAGTATTGCTGGATACCGTTTTATCTGAAACTCTAATTGATGCAATGAAACAATAGGGAAAAAACGAAATATCAGTCTTTACGTTGATTTTCAAATTGAATTTGTATGCTTTAGAATCTATTGATTTGTGAGTTCCAGATGACTTTTAAAAATAATTTTCTAAATATAAAACCCTATATATTATATTATCTTTCAAGCTATTAAAATAAAATTCGTAACCTATGTAGGGTTATAATAGGGTATCGATTTGTTTTTAGTGGGGTTCTTATTGGGTTTAAATATTTGTTTAATGATAATTAATTCATTTACTTTGTATTAAAAAATAATACAGAGGATTTACGAAAGGGGATGACAAGAAATTTCATCTTTATGCTCATTTAAACTTCAATTTTGTTGGTATATGTCGAGCAATTAAACATTCTGAATTAAAAATCAATCAAAAAAGCGATTTTGTGTTTATGTTTTTGATATATAATGTATTAATTAGGATAAATCTTTAATATTTCAGTGGTTGCAATGTAATCGGTCAAACTATTAAGCGTTTTTGTGAATGATATTTGTAAAGTACATTTTTACAATATATTCAATATATATAATTACTTACATTTGTAAACTTAAAAAATTGAAAAGAATCAAGTTTAAAAATACCATTTTTTTAATTTTATGTAATTCAAAGTTATAAAATTATTTCTCATTTTCAATGGGGAAATGTTACAATGAGAAATGTGGTTACTGAAAAAAAGCTCCTACTATCAGTTTTCGAAGAAATTCTCCATATTATTTAGATCTGCAAAATTTGACAAGCGCTCATAAGAAAAATTATAATTTGAAGCTAAGAATAAGGCTTTTTAAAATTAAAATTATCATTTTAAATTACCAATAAACAATTAAATCTGTTAATAATAGTTAGGATAATAATTATAGATTAAATCAATTGGTTGAAAATTAGCGTATTGATTATCTAGGAATTGTAAAGATTACAATTAAAAATAAATACATTAGCAAATAGTCAAAATACTAACTTTATGAAAAATTCATATTTAATTCTTTTATCAACTTTTCTATTCTCTTCAATTTTTGTATATAGTACTCAAAAATCGATTGGTAAATATATATCTAAAGGAAAAATTGATTTTAAACTTTCAGCAGAAGATGAAAAAATGCTGGACTCAATACAGTATAAAACATTTCTGTATTTTATTAACGAACATCATCCCGAAAAAGGAATTGTACAAGACCGAGATAAAAAGGGCTCTCCGGCAAGTATTGCGCCTACAGGTTGGGCTCTTGCGGTTTATGCTGTTGGAGTTGAACGGAAATGGATTTCGAGAGAGAAAGCGGCTGATATTACGCTCAAAACTTTACGCTATTTTGCAAACTCAATTCAAAGTGCTACCGACCCTAAAGCAATTGGCTACAAAGGATTTTATTACCATTTCATTGGAATGGAATCAGATAAACGTGAATGGAATTGTGAATTATCGTCCATCGATACCGGACTATTAATGATGGGGGTAATTTTTGCTCGAAATTATTACAACCAACAATCTGCAGAGGAAAAAGAAATAAGAGAATTAGCAGCTAAACTATTAGGTAGATTAGACTGGAGCATATTTTATATGGATGAAAACTCAAAACAACCTTATACCATTTCAATGGGTTGGACACCCGAAGAAGGAACGATTAATTGGGGATGGCATGGGTACACCGAAGGATTATTTCTTTACGTTTTAGCCGCAGGAACAGGCATCGAAAATCCTGAAAGAGCTTACGATGGATGGTTAAGAACCTACACTTGGAAAACTCCCTATCCTGGTTTATCGCATGTAACTTTTCCACCCCTTTTTGGACATCAATTTTCACATACTTTCATCGATTTTCGCGGGTTGGCTGATCCCTATTTAAAAGATAAAGGAATTGATTATTTTGAAAATTCTCGTCGTGCTACCCTTACCCAACAACAATATGCCATTGAAAATCCAAAAGGTTGGGTTGGTTATGATTCTTTAACGTGGGGTTTCACAGCTACTGATGGTCCCGGAAAGGTTTATAATTTCGGTGATAAAAATTTTGAAGGATATGCAGGACGTGGCTCAAGCGGCAAGGACGAAACTGTAGGAGAGGACGGAACATTAGCACCTTATGGTGTACTTTCTTCACTTCCGTTTACACCTGAACTTTCATTGGCTACCATTAAAAATATGATTGCTAAATATGGGGATATAATTTTAGGAAAATACGGATATTACGATGCATTCAATCCTACTGCAAAATGGGTATCTAAAGATTTTATAGGATTAGATCAAGGACCAGTGGTGTTAATGATTGAAAACTTCCGTACAGGTTTGGTGTGGAATTATGTGATGAAAGACCCTATTATACAAAAAGGATTGGAGACGCTTCATTTTGAGTATCTTAAGAAATAATATTTATAAATAAGCCCCCCAACCTCCGAGGAGGGAATTCAAGAGCGTTATTCAATATTAAATCATTCATTAAATTTCAAGTTATGACTTTATAATTGTCATTTTAATTAGACACTTGGTACAAAATCAATTTTCTGTACTATTCGATTAGTGCTGAATAGTTACAAACCTTTCGTTACAAGTTTATTACAGATTAAAATATTCTATTGTTATGAAACGCACATTAGACCTGTCTTTAACCAAAGAAAAAAAAAATATAGATCAAGTCTTTAAGTCCCCCCTCTTACTCACCTCTCCTCAAGGAGAGGGGTTGGGTGTGAGGTCGGATTTAGGGGGGCTGATGCTCAAATTATCCATATTAATCATTTTATTTGCTTCAAATACACTTTTTGCACAGATAAACATATTAGACGATTTTAATTCCACTGATGGTTGGAAATATATTAAGTCAGAAGGTGGGGATGTGAAAATGAATGTCTCAATAGATCAAGGTCATACAGGAAAAGCCATAAGGTTGGATTATGATTTTACAAAAGGAACAGGATATAGTGGGTTTCAAAAATTATTTCCTATAAATCTACCTGAAAATTACGAAATTACGTTTTGGATGAAAGCTAATTCTCCTTCCAATAACTTTGAATTTAAAGTAATTGATGCTTCTGGAGATAATGTGTGGTTTGTAAATCACAGAAGTTTTGTTTTTCCTACCGAATGGAAAAAATTCAAAATCAAAAAAAGAAATATCGATTTTGCGTGGGGACCAAATTTTAGTGCAAAACCTCCCCGAATTGACCGACTTGAATTTACAATAGCCTCCATGGTTGGAGGTAAAGGTACAATTTGGGTTGATGATTTGAAATTTGAACAACTTCCACCCGAAACTTCAAGTTATCCTAAGCCATTGGTTACATTTAAACCAAAAGCTAAAATGACGTCAGATGCAATGTTCGATGGAAAACCCGAAACATCGTGGACATCGAAAAATGGGAAAAAGCAATCGATTTTAATCGACTTTACACAGAAACGTGAAATTGGGGGATTAAACATTGAATGGGTTAAAAATCAGTTTGCATCCGATTTCGCCATTCATTTATCAGATGATGGAAAAACCTGGGAAAACGTTTTTACAAATGCAAAAAACGGGAACCAGAAAAATATCATACTTTTTGAAGGTGCTGAACCTCGGTATATCAAAATTGACTTGAACAAATCGAGCAGTCAGAAATTTGGGATCAACGAGCTGAAATTTATTGATGCTAAGGACGTGGATGGGCGCAATAAATTCATGATTTATAACGCCTTGAATTCCGAAAAAGGCAATTATCCAAGTTATTTCCTAAAACAATCTTCATTTTTTACCATTACAGGCGTGAATAACGATGTTCAAGAAGGTTTGTTAAGCGAAAACGGTATAGTAGAAGCCGAAAAAGGGGCATTTTCGTTAGAACCTATGATATTGCAAAACGGAAAATTGTATAATTGGAGCAATGTGGAAGTATCTCAAAGTATGGGAAATTCTATCAAACCTCAGGATTTCCAATTTCTTCCGGGTGTAAAATGGAAATTGGATAATTTGAACTTTGCTACTGAAGTAACTTCGGGTGGTGAAGCCAATAAAAGTTCAAATCTCTACATCAAATATACATTTACAAATACTAACACACAAGCCCAAAACTTCAATTTTTTAGTGCTTTTACGGCCTTATCAGGTAAATCCATATTATCAGGACTTGAATTTAGTAGGAGGAGTTGGTAAAATTAAATCTATACAAGGTATTGATAATAAGTCAGTTGATGTAGATGGAAAAACAGTTTATTCTACACTACCTTTTCAGGATTTATCAACCTATAGCATAAACGATGGCGACATGGTTTCACTGCTGAAAGAGCAAAAATTTAATCGTCAAACTTCCGTTACCGATGATGCGAGTTTGGCATCGGGTGTAATGCGCTATGCAATGACTTTACAACCGAGTGAAACAAAAGTGTTGTATATCAAATCTCCGTATTATAATACCAAATCGAATTCGGCTGAAATAACGAACGAATTGATTTCTAAAGAGTTTGATAGTTCGGTAAGTTATTGGTCGAAAAGAGTAGATTACGTAAAATTCAACCTGCCTGCTTCAGCCGACAAATTGATTGATACCTATAAATCTCAATTGGTTTACATTCTTATAAACAGAGATAAAGCCGGTTTTCAACCTGGATCTCGGAGTTACGAAAGAAGTTGGATTCGTGATGGGTCTCTTACTTCATCAGCACTGTTGAAAAATGGAATTGTAACAGAGGTAAAAGATTATCTTAATTGGTATTCAGGTTATTTGTACGAAAACGGAAAAGTACCTTGTGTGGTTGATCAACGAGGACCCGATCCAGTTCCCGAAAACGACAGCCAAGGGCAATTTATCTATGCCATAAGGGAGTATTATAATTTCACAAAAGACTTGGATTTCCTGAAAAGTCAGAAAAAAAATATTCTTTCTGTAGTAAATTATATGAAGCAGTTGATAGATGAACGTAGTACCGATTATTTCAAAAATGGTAACGATAGCATCAGGTCATTGTATGGGTTAGTGCCTGAATCCATCAGCCACGAAGGATATTCGGCAAAACCTATGCACTCTTACTGGGATAACTTCTTTACCATTAAAGGGTTGAAAGATGCTACTGATATTCAGTATATTTTAGGCAATGTGGAAGATCAAAAACGCATTGCTGAAATTCGTGACAAGTTTACGAAAAATCTGTATAACTCCATCAATTTGGCAATGAAAAACAAGGGAATTAATTACATTCCCGGATGTGCTGAATTGGGCGATTTCGATGCAACTTCAACCACCGTATCGTTAACTCCTTGCAACGAATTTGTAAATCTTCCTAAACCACAGATTTTCAATACATTTGATAAATATTACGAAAATTTTACCAATCGCAAAAACAATACCATCGACTGGGTAAATTACACCCCGTACGAAAACCGTGTAATAGGTTCATTTATAATGCTCAACGAGCCTGAACGCGCGCACGAATTGATTGCTTATTTCCTTAACGATTTGCGTCCACAAGGTTGGAATCATTGGGCTGAAGTGGTTTGGAAGGATTATAGAAATTCCGGTTACGTAGGCGATATGCCTCATACTTGGGTAGGTTCTGATTTTGTAAATGCCATCCGCACCATGTTTGTGTACGAAAATGAGTATGATAGCGCTTTGGTGTTAGCCTCAGCATTGTATCCCGATTGGATTGACGCTCCGCAAGGAATGTCCGTAAGCAAACTCCCAACATATTATGGAGAAATTTCATACAGCATAAAAAGAGTTGACAATGCTTACCATTTCAATATCACAGGAGACTTGAAATTGCCTACAAATGGTATTAAAATTCAGAATTTCAACGGCTCAAAACTGCCCAAGAAAGTAAGTGTAAACGGAAAAGAAATCAAAACATTTACTGATAAATACATTCAGATCATGCAGTCACCGGCAGAGATTGTGATTGAGTATTGATATTTTTATTCATCAATAATTTACCATTTAAATGTATCATATATACATGAAGTTGAAGATTGCAAATGAAACGTTTTTTAATATATTTTTTGTTGGTTTTTGCTGCGAATGTTGCTTTTAGTCAACCCAAAGTTATCGCTCATAGAGGATTTTGGGATACAGAGAATTCAGCACAAAATTCAATCACTTCACTGTATAAGGCATCGGAAGCAGGTTGTTATGGGTCTGAATTTGATGTCCAAATGACTGCTGATAGTATATTAATCCTATTTCATGACAGCGATTTAAATGGAAAAAGAATAACGAAAACAACTTACGACTCTTTAAGAAATTACCGTTTGAAAAATGGAGAGATCATTCCTACATTGGAACAATTTTTAATACAAGCTCGCAACTATCCTACTATAAAGTTGATATGTGATATTAAAACGAACAACGATATTTCTTCCGACGAAATTGTAAAACTTGTTTCGGCTACCGTAAAGCTCATTGACAAATATAACTTGCAAACACGGACTGAATACATAGCGTTTAATTACGAAGTTTGTAAAGAAGTGAGGAAAGTAAAACCTGAATCAGTTGTTTATTATTTGGGTGGAAATTTTACTCCCCAAAGATTGAAAGAAGATATGATTTCAGGTTTAGACTATCATTATAATGTATTTAAAGAGATACCTAATTATATTGAAGATGCCCATAAATTAGGTTTAAAAGTAAATGTATGGACAGTAAACGACTCCTTGTTAATGAAACAGTTAGTTGTTGCAGGAGTAGACTTTATTACGACTGATAATCCTTTACTTCTGAGAGAAATAATGGGTAGTAAATAATCTGAAACGAACACAAATTTCTAATAATACTTGATAAACAAGCAAAAAAAAATGGAAGAAAAAAAAATCACAACAAGCACTGAACCCAAAACTGATAAAATAGGTTTTGCACAACTTGCAGCTTATGGTGCAGGCGGAATTATTCCCATCGCATTGTTTAATGTTGCAGGAATTCTGGTAGGTTTAATGGGAAACATCAGTTTAGGATTGAGTGCCTTTTGGCTCGGAGCAATTTTGATTATTCCCCGATTGTGGGACTCTTTTTCTGATCCTATCATTGGTCATTGGTCCGATAATACCCGTTCACGTTGGGGCAGAAGAAGACCTTTTCTGTTGATAGGAGGAATTCTATCAGCCGTATTCTTTGTTGTAATTTGGTTTATTCCCAAGGGTGAAACCGTTCAGCAATGGTTTCCAACAGATGGCGGTTATGAAGCATTCCAATTGGTTTATATTTTAATTACCTTATTGCTGTTTTTTACGGCAGTAAATTTATTTGAAATTCCTCACGGTGCACTCGGTATGGAAATGACTACCGATTACCACGAACGAACACGCCTTTTCAGTGCAAAAAGTTTTGTAGGAAATCTTTTTGCTATGAGTACGCCATGGCTTTTTTGGTTGGCGAATCTGACTATTTTCAAAGGAGTTGGAGGAACCGAAATGGACGGTATGCGCTATGTTTCATTGATGATTGCGGCGGTGCTCATTCCGTTATCTTTTTGGTGGTTCTTTAAGTTGAGAGAACCTAAATTTCAATACATAGCCAAAAAACAAGAAAAATCGAATTTTTGGAAAAACATGAAAATGGTCATCACAAATAAAAATTTTGTGATTCTTACCATAAGTGTTTTTACCTTAGCTATGGGATTTAATTTTGTATCTCTGTTAGGTTCATACATTCCCATTTTTTATGTTTTTGGAGGCGACAAGGTACAAGGTGCCTATATTTTAGGATTAAACGGGACTCTTTGGGCTATAGTAGGTGTCTTGTCAGTATTTCCGTTAAATATTATTAGTACAAAATTTGGAAAGCGCAAAACATTGATGCTGGCTATGATTATGATGATTTTAGCTCAACTCTCCAAAATTGTTTGTTACAATCCCGAACATCCCTATTTGGTATTTATTCCTACCGCTTTACTCTCTGCAGGTATGTTGTTTTTTTTCACGTTAGGCTCCTCCATGGTTGGCGATATTTGCGATGAAGAAGAATTGAAAACAGGCAAACGTACCGAAGGAAGTTTTTATGCCATTTTTTGGTGGTTTATCAAGTTAGGTACTGCATTGGCAAGTTTTGTAGCTGGTGCTCTGATTGTTTTCACCATGTTCGACGAATCACAAGTAACTAAAGTGGATAAATATCAGGGTACTATTGAGGAAATTACTACTTGGACAACAAAATGGAATCAATCAATTAATGATAATACATTAAATTCGGAAGCATTTAGAACCCTGAAAACCGATGCGCTTACAGAAGCCAACGTTTATAAAGAATTATTGAAGAAAGAACAAAGTAAAAAGTTTGAAAATTCATTTGAATATGTTCCTGAATATACTTCTCAACGCATTAATTTAATAAACGAGAATTTAATTTCAACACAACATGTTATTGATAAGCTATCTGATAATAGATTAACTGTTGATAAAGTACTGAATAACAAACAATTTGTTCCTGTAGAGTTAATACAAACAAAATTAGATAAATTATCAACAACTGTTTTAGAATTGATGACTTATCTTAAAAACAAATCGTTGGATGACAAGACTAAGAATAAAGAGCATTATTTAGAGTTAAATCGTAAGATGGAAATTGTTCAAAAAACACTTCAAAGAACCAAAGACAATGTAAATTTAGCAGATTTAAAATCTAATGTGAAGGCGATGGAGAAAGAAATTGTTGCTTTAAAAAAACAAACTCCTTACACCTTGTTGATGATGCGTGTGGTAGAAATTGGACTTCCAATACTTTTAAGTTTAATAGCCATATTCTTAATTTTGAAATATACACTTACCGAAAAGCGATCGATGGAAATTAAGGAATTACTCAAAGCAAGAAATGAATAGGTTGCTCCCCCAACCCCCTGAAGGGAGAGTTTTGGAGAGCTTCATTGAAAATATGGTAAAAAAATAAGTTTTATTTAAAATCTCCCCTTTAGGGGGTTGGGGGTCATTATGTTTGAAATTAAAGATGAAAATTTTGTATTAGATGGTAAAAAAGTTTTTTTGAATTCGGGTGAAATTCATTATTTCAGAATAAAAAAAGAACTATGGGATGAGCATTTAACATTAGCAAAGGAAGCAGGATTAACAACGGTAAGCACCTATGTGCCATGGGCTTGGCACGAACAGGAAGAAGGTCTTTTTGATTTTGACGGTCATACCTGTGCGGAGCGCGATTTGCTCGGTTGGATTAGAAAATGTAAAGAACACGATTTGTTCTGTATTCTGAAACCGGGTCCGTTTATTTTAGCTGAATATCGTGGAGCAGGATTACCAGATTGGTTTTTAGATAAATATGTGCCAGATGTAAAAATGCACAACAGCAAAGGTGAACCCGTGAGTTGCGATGGGGTAAGTTTGTTTCATCCTGCTTATTTGGAAAAAGTACAATGCTGGTACAATCAAATAATGCCATTAATAGCTTCAAATGAATACGGAAAGGGCGGACCGATAATTTTGATGCAGATATGTAACGAAATTGGCGTTTTCTCGTGGTTAGCGCATCAAGCCGATTACAATGAAGAAACTCGCAAAAGATTTATTGCGTATTTAAAAGAAAAGAATAGTGATTTAAACCATTGGAATAAAGGTTGGGAAACAAATTACCAAACATTTGAAGATATACAGCTTCCTCCTGATGGCAAGGAACCATATAAATCAGTTGCCGATAGAGGTAGAGATTATGAATGGACAATGTTTTGGAGGCGATATTATGCCGATTATTTGAATATGCTGACAAAAATGGCGCGCGATTTAGGAGTTTCGTTGCCGTTTTATCATAATCTACCCGGATGGATTTACGGTAATGGATACGAATTCCCTGTTAATATTACCATGTACGAAGATTTGTTTGGAGATCGTAGCGACATTATTTTTGGCGTAGATCACATTCCTGAATTTATGTCGTACCGCAACCTGCACGACGACCGTATTATCAACGATATAACCTACGCCATGCAAGGAAATAAACCACTCTTTGCAGCTGAATTTCAGTACGGTTCGCGCGAATACCATGTAGTTACAAACCCTGTGGAAATGGAACTTTTCTACAAAGCAAGTGTGGCAAATGGACTTACAGGATGGAATTATTATATGTTTTCGCAGGGAAGAAATCCCGAACGTAAAGGCTACAGCGGTTCAACTTTTTATTGGTTTAACCCGTTGACTCCCGAAGCTGAAAAAACATCGGCTTTTCCGTTGGTGCAGCGTATGGGAAACATTATCAAAACGTCTGAAAAAATTATTGTCGAAGCAAAACGCAAAGCAGAAGTAGCTGTGCTGTTTTATCCGCCTTATTACGCTACCGAACTCGAAAGACCTGTGGATGCCGCAAGTGAACTTATTTTCAATTTTTCAGCCATCCGCAGAGGAGCTTATTTTGATGGACTCTTGAAAGCATTGCAGGTATTGAATGTAGATTACGATATGCTGGATTTGAATAAATCTGCTTCTGGTTGGTCGAAATACAAACAAATTTGGGTTTTCAGTACCGATGAAATGAATGCACCGGAACAACAGAAAATTGTTGATTATATTAAAATCGGTGGAAATATTGTTCTTTTTCCCAATATGCCTGTTCGTGAAATGAATGGAACGGATTGCACCATTATTCGTGATGCTGTGGGAGTGAAACCAGTTGGAACAGATGCGTTTGATTCTGCATTGATTGATGTACTTGGTATAAAAGACATTAAATGTGCCAATCCGCAGATGGTTTATAATGGGGAAGATTTGAAAGACGCTCAAATAATCGCTCAAAATATCAGAGGGAAAATTGTCGGCTTCAATAAAAAAATCGGAAAAGGACAGTTTGCACACATTGGAACCTGGTGGGGATTTGATACTGAAACACACAAAGATGTGTATCAAAAACTGCTCAACCTTTCGGATGCTAACTTATACAACGCTGAATCGGATAATTATTTTGTAAATGTACGTGAACGCTTTACACCTACAGGAGAAGCCATGTTATTTGTAGGCAATTATTATAACGAAGAGCAGACCGCATCAATCACTTACACGCATCCTATAACGGGTGAAATAGTTAAAATGCCTATCAGTGCCGAAAAGTTAGAAATGCCAAATCTGTATGCCATTTTATCACCAATTGGATTAATAATAAGCGAAAACATACACCTATTACATACAACATCTGATGTATTGAAAATCGAAAAATCAGGAAATGAGTGGTCAATTCAACTTTTTGGACATCGTGATTTGTTGGGCGAATTTGTGTTGGAAGGAAATGGTATTCACGATATTAGTTCGGTGTATAGCAATGAAATTTCAACTGAATTCAACATTGTAGAAACCAAATTGATTGTAACTTATCAGCACTTACATAAAAAAGGTTTTACGTTGAAAATAAGATGAATTGCCCCCCAGCCCCCTGAAGATAAACCCCTAACCCCTGAAGGGGAACTATATGAGTATTGATAATTGCAACAAGATATTATAAGACAAAATGAACAAAGATAAAAACATACAAGACGATACTAACTTTAGTTCCCCTTTAGGGGCTATGGGTCAAGACGAAAGTAACTTACTCCCCTCTCCTCAAGGAGAGGGGTTAGGGGTGAGGTCGGATTTAGTGGGGCTTCAACTATCAAACACCAACGGATTAACATTCAGTTTCTCAGCAAACGGAAATGTTCAACATATCGACACAGATAAAATCAGAATCAATTTAAAATCGGGCAATCTTTTTGCACAACCCGGAACGCAACTTTATTTACGCAAACGGAGCGAAAATTTAATTGAGTTTACTCCTTTATTGGGAAAAGGGAATGAAATAGCCGTTTCGGAGAATCAATTCTTATCAAAAGGAGTGTGGGAAGGATTAGAATATGTTTGTTCACTTCAACTTTCTGAAAAAAGTAGTTCTTGGCAGTGGAAAATTGAGGTTACAAATAAGTCTGCTGAAAAGGTGGAGTTGGATGTGGTTTTGATGCAGGAAGTAGGTTTGAAAAACCTAAGTAACGGCTTAGTAAATGAATATTATGTGGCGCAATATCTGGAACGGATACTTTTAGATGATCAAAAGCACGGAAAAGTTGCGATTTGCCGTCAAAATACTAAAGAAGCTACAGGTTTTCCTTGGCTAATGATGGCAAGTGCCGGAAAAGCTGTTTCAGGGTTGACTGACGGAATGCAGTTTTATGGAAACTCCTACCGCTCAACTGGAATTCCTGAAGGATTGTTACAATCTCAACTTGCAGGAAATATGGCAGGTGAATCACCCATCATTGCTTTGCAGGAAAAACCTTTCGAATTACAAGTCAATGAATCTAAGTTAATTACATTTGTTTTAACTTGCATATCAAACCATCCGGAAGCATCATCTAAAAAAGACTTATTAAAGTTAGATGAATTAATTTGTGAATTTTCAGAAACAAATAGTACAACTCAAATAAACTGGACAAAACCCAAACAGAATTTATTTGAAACTGCACCGTTTTTCCCTTCTTCCGATTTGACGGATGCTGAAATTAAACATTATTTTGGCGGAAACATCAGATTGAAAGAACAAAAAGAGAATCAAATCTTATCTTTCTTTTCTGCTGACAATAAACATGTGATTTTAAAGGCAAAAGAAATGTTGGTTGATAGACCTCATGCACACATCATGCAGGCTAATTTAACTGATGTGCCAACCGAGGAAACATTGTCCACTACCTGTTTTGCAACGGGAGTTTTTAATTCACATATTTCGCAGGGAAATACCAATTTCAATGTGTTTTTATCCATCAATACCAGTCAGTTTAATGCCAATTTAAATTCAGGGCAACGAATTTTTGTTGAAATCGGAGATGAAATTTACTTGCTTGGCATTCCTTCCGCTTTCGAAATGGGGTTGAATTCATGTCGTTGGATATACAAATGGGAAGAATCTGTGTTGGAAGTGAAAACCGAAACATTCCTTAAATCGCCAGTTGTGCAACTGACTTTCAATGTATTAAAGTTGAATAAAGTTCGGTTGATTCTCACACACGATTGGGACAAAGTGAATACATGGAATTTGTCTCAAATCGGAAATGGAGAATTTGTTGCAAAACCCACTTCGAATTCGATGATTTCTGAAAAATTCCCACAGGCAGATTTCAGAATGGTGGTTGAGAATCCGGAAGAATTGAAAAATTCTATTCAGCATACATTTTCGTATGGATTAGACGATTTATTTGTGTTGGAAACAATCCCAACTTCACATTTCAGCATGTGTTTTGTTGGTGAAGTAAAAGAGAAGTTTAATATTGAAGATATTAAAAACGAAGATGTAAAACATTCAGGAACAGAATTTTGGAATGATTTAAGCAATCAATTGACATTAAACTCTACCGATAAAAATATTTCAGCCATTAATGAAATTCTTCCGTGGTACGGAATGAATGCCATCACGCATTACCTTACACCTTATGGTTTGGAACAATTTAGTGGTGCTGCTTGGGGAACGCGTGATGTTTCACAGGGACCGATTGAATTTTTACTTTCTCTCGAAAAATTTGAGGCTGCTCACGATGTTTTAATGACCATTTTTGCCAACCAAAATCAGGTTGGAGATTGGGCTCAATGGTGGATGTTCGATAGTTACAGCCACATTCGTGCAGGCGATTGCCACGGCGATGTGTATTATTGGGTAATAATTTCATTAGCAAGTTATGTAAAAGTAACAGGCGATGTGAACGTGTTGAATGAAAAAGTGCCTTATTTTGGTGGTAGCGAACTATACACTGTAAACGAACATGTGGAACGATTAATCAAGATGATTGAAGATTCGTACATTGGCGAAACTGCATTGGTTCCGTTTGGCGGCGGCGATTGGAACGATTCACTGCAACCTAAAAATGAAGAATTAGCTAAGCGATTAATTTCGAGCTGGACAGTGGAAATGAATTATCAGGCATTCAGCGATTATGTAGAAGTGTACGAAAAAGCAGGAAATATACAACGTGCCAATGAATTGACTGAAGTGGTCAAAAAAATCAAAGCCGATTTCAATCAATATTTGGTGAAAGACAATGTGGTGGCAGGTTATGGATATGTGGAGGATGATGGAAACATAAGCGTTTTACTTCATCCAACTGATTTACGTACTGGTATTAAATATAGCCTGCTACCTATGGATCGAGGAATTTTAAGCGGAATCTTCACCAAAGAACAAGCTGAATTTCATCAAATTATAATTGACAAACACTTAAAAGGACCCGATGGAGCACGTTTAATGGACAAACCTTTGAAATACAAAGGCGGGATTCAGGAAATTTTCCAACGTGCCGAAAGCAGTACTTTCTTTGGACGTGAAATTGGTTTAATGTATATTCACGAACACATCCGTTATGTTGAATCGCAAGCTGTGTTGGGAAAAGCTGATGAGTTTGTAAAAGCACTTCGTCAAGCAATTCCGGTAAATTACAAAGAAATAGTTCCGAATAGCAATTTACGTCAGGCAAACTGTTATTATTCCAGCAGTGATGTAACATTCAAAACAAGATACGAAGCAGATGAAAAATATGGTGATGTTATTTCAGGAAAAATGCGTGTTGATGGCGGTTGGCGGGTTTACTCAAGCGGACCGGGAATTTATGTGAGCTTAATTATCAAAAAATTGATTGGTTTCCGTGCTTTCAATGAATATATAGTCATCGACCCTGTTTTAACAAACGAAATGGATAATCTAAAAGCATCATTCCGATTTAAAGGGTTTAATTTAAATTTGAATTTTATGGTAAAATCAGGAAATTATGCTCCTAAAAGTATTACTTTAAATAGAACAAATATTCCTTATGACACCGAAGAAAACCCATACAGAAAAGGTGGAGCAATTATTCCTATGAAATTGTTTTTAGGTTTATTGAAAATAGGTGAAAATGAGATTAATGTGATGATTTGATTCTTTTCAAAAAATGAATTTATAAACTTAAGTCTGCTCCGAAAAGCCAGTATTTGCTCTCGGAATACACAGAATTGACAGATTATCACTAAATATTTTAAGTGAAAATTTTCAGTTATTTGATAATTAAATTAATGAGTATCGGGTGTTGTACCTAAAGAAAAAAGTTTACATTTGTCTTTCATA
>JACDZH010000431.1 GCA_013426815.1 Paludibacter sp. | reverse complement strand
TTGGCTCCTCTTTTTTCAATCTAATCAAAATTCTTTTACCGGACAACAGTGATTAGAAATATATTAATAATCAATTAATTAATTAATTCCGAGTTTCGGTGATTTTCTACTCCGTGTTAGGGGGCTACTTAACACCGCGCTTTGGCGTTTTCAAAACCGAAAATGACAAAATGATAAATAAAATATTCGTAAATTGGAATAAAATTAGTACAAATGTTGGATAAATAGCTAAAAAAAAGCTACTAATCTAATTATTAGACTAATAGCATTTTTATTGTTGTCTCACAAGAACACCTATATATTATATTTTATTTACTTTTATTTAATCATATCAAAACACAATAGTACTGATTATCAATAGTATTGAAACAATGTTTTACTTAAATAAAGTAAAAGAAATAAAAAGAAATAAAGATATTTTGTCCCCCCATTTGTCCCCCCCGAAAATAAATTACTATCTTTGTTGTGTGTTTAACCAATCATACATACTACAATGGCAAAAATTAAATTTTACCTCAAAGACAGTACCCAGTCCGAAACCGCTATTTACGCCCGAATCAGTTACGGCGCAACAATAGCAGACACCGACAGCAAAGAGTACATTCAATTAAAGTACTACATTGCAAAGAGTATAAACCCCGCCTTTTGGAATCCGAAAACCAACCGAGCCAAAGGAACTAAAGACTTTCCCGAACACCCTGAATTTAACAGCCGGTTAGATACTATTGAATCGACCATCAATAGCGTATTTCTTAAGTTAGAAAATACGAACATCGCCCCAACGAACATAATAATAAAAAAGGAATTGGATAAAATACTGAAACCTGAAATTGTTGTTTCAAAAGACGAAACCCCAAAAGATTTATTTCCGTTTATCGACCACCTGATTAATACTTCGCCCAACAAACATTCGACTTTAAAAAGTTTTAAGGTTGTACGAAAGAATTTACAAGACTATCAAAAGGCAAAGAAAACCGTTTTAAACTTCAATAGCATAGATATTGACTTTTATAATTCCTTTATTGACTACCTGACAAAACCAACGAAAGGGAAAAACAAGTCAGGGCAAACCATAACAAAGGCGGGTTTATCAAAGAACACCATAGGCACACGAATAAAGATACTCAAAACCTTTATAAACGAGGCAAACGATAGAGGTATAACTGTATTGCCCGACTATAAAAAGAAATCATTCAAAGTACTTAAAGAAGAAACAAACTCTATCTATCTGACTGAATCGGAATTAATGAAGATGTACTATATTGAAACATCGCCCGAGAGTTTAAAGATATTGCATAAAGAATTTTTTACCGACAAATTACCCGATTATTTGGCAAAAGTCCGGGACTTGTTTCTGATTGGATGTTATACAGGGTTGCGGTTTTCTGATTTATCGAAACTGAATAAAGACAATATCACTAAAGACAATACGATAAACGTTAAAACCATAAAAACGAATCAAAGTGTAGTTGTACCCATCCACCCTATCACTAAACAGATATTTGAAAAATACGATTATCAATTACCCCGAGAAATTGTAACTACTCAGCACCCCTAGAAAAGGATCAATCGTTATTTGCCACGGCA
>JACDZH010000064.1 GCA_013426815.1 Paludibacter sp. | reverse complement strand
TCTCGTCAAATTTTATATATAAACGTAGTCTGAGTTTAACAGCAGACCCTAATTAGAATATTAAATATATTGAAGTTAATTTATTTATATTGAATTTGCGTGTGAGTTAAATTGTACTAAAATCAAATAGAAATGAACTTAATTGTTTTTTATGGGTTACTTAAATAATATTTCAAAATTTTGTAGTTAAAAAAAAATGATTACTTTTGCAAACCAAAACAAAACGACTATGAGGAAAGTATTATATCTAATAATCACAGTGTTAGTAACCCTTGATGGATATGGACAAATTGCAAATACCTATTTTAATAGAGGTATTTCAAAGTATTATGTTCAAGACTATAAAGGAGCAATTGCAGACTATACAAAAGCAATTGAACTTAGCCCAAAAGATGCAAAAGCTTATGTTTGTAGAGGTATTGCAAAGTATTATTTACAAGATTATAAAGGAGCAATATCCGATTATAATTCAGCAATTGAGATAAATCCAAAGTATTCTGATGCTTACTTTAATAAAGCAGATGCTGAATATAATCTTCAAGAGTATTCACAAGCAATTGCTAATTATACTAAAGCATTGGAATTAAATCCAAAGGATGCAATGGCCTATGTAAGTAGAGGATTTACAAAGCAGTATCTTAAAGATTATTCAGGTGCAATTGAAGATTTTACTAAAGCTATAGAAATTGACAAAGAACTTGCTGATGCCTATGTCAGTAGGGGTATAGCAAAAAGTTACTTAGAAGATTATAAAGGTGCAATAGTTGATTATTCAAGAGCCATTGAGATTAAACCACTTTCGGATGCTTTTCTTAACAGAGGAAATGCAAAAGATGCACTTCAAGACTATAGAGGTGCCATTGTTGACTATAACAAAGCTATAGACATAAACTCAAAGAATGCTAAGGCATACCTTAGCAGAGGATTGACAAAAATCAACCAAAAAGATACTAAAGGTGCAATTTCGGACTTTTCTAAGGTAATTGACCTCAATCCTAAGTTTGCAGAGGCATATTATTATAGAGGGATATCAAAGATTGAATTGGGACAAAAAGACAATGGGTGTTTAGATTTGAGTAGAGCTGTCGAATTAGGAAATCTAAAAGCAAGTGTAGCAATTAAAAAATCATGTCAGTAAGATATTAATTGAATTTCTATTTGAGAAGATTATTCTAATTAAAATTGAAGTTTGACCTCCATTTGTTATCTCAAGTGGAGGTCATATAGTTTTATAAAGAATAGCTAATTGTTAGTTAAAAATAGTTTAACAGCAAAAGATGATGAACTTGCGACATTAAATGAACCTGATTTAAATTGCTCATTTCAACAAAAAATTGTACTTTTGCTTTTCAATAAAAAGTTTGTGATTATGAAACGCACTGACCAACAATTCGATCAAATAGCAACTATTTGTCATGATATTTTTACTAAAAAAATGATAGATTATGGTTCATCTTGGCGTATTTTGCGAACTCAATCAGTAACAGACCAGATATTTATAAAAGCCAATCGTATTCGTAGCATCGAAATAAAAGGTGTGACGAAAGTAGATGAAGGTATCCGATCAGAATTAATTGCCATTGTAAATTATAGTATTATCGGACTGATACAATTAGAATTGGGATTTTCTGTGACCGATGATATTACCTACGAACAAGGCTTGGGACTTTATAATAAATACATTCAACTAGCCAAGGAGTTGATGATGAACAAAAATCACGATTATAATGAAGCCTGGCGTACAATGCGAATGGAATCATATACAGATATGATTTTGCAGAAAATTTATAGGACCAAGCAAATCGAAGATAATCATGGTGTTACATTAGCTTCGGAAGGAATTGATGCTAATTATTTCGACATGATTAATTATGCTGTTTTTGGATTAATAAAAATGGAAGAGAAGACTAATTTTAAAAATTAACTCACTAATAAAGTGATTTAGTTTTTATACTTAAAAGAAAAAAAAGCCAAACATAATAATGAACCATCGAGATATAAATAAGAAAAATTTTACATCCCAAAAATTAGGAAATATATTGTTACAAATTTGTCGCCTGATTTTTGGGGTCGTTTTTATTTTTTCAGGTTTTGTTAAAGCCATCGATCCCCTTGGATTAACTTATAAAATTGAAGATTATTTTCATGCATTTGGAGGTGTTTTTAATTCATTCGCAATCATTGCTTTTCCCATTGCTATTGCTTTATCAACATTTGAAATGCTGATTGGACTTAGTTTTCTTTTCAAGGTTCATCTAAAACAAACGTCTTTTCTAGCTTTGTTTTTTATGTTGGTAATGACACCACTCACTTTGTATATTGCCCTAAAAAATCCGATTTCGGATTGTGGTTGTTTTGGTGATGCTTTACTGATAAGTAATTGGGCAACATTTTATAAAAATATGATATTAATCATTTTAGCAATATTTGTATTTGTTTTTAAAAATAAAATCCGTCCATTTCTCTTACCAAAAATTCAATCGGTAGCAATTATTTTATTTATAACTGTTGGTTTTGGATTGTCTATTTATTGTTATCAACATTTACCGCTGATTGATTTCCTTCCCTACAAAGTTGGAGTAAATATTCCAAATGCAATGCTGATTCCTGAGAATGCTCCTTCGGATAAATACGAAACCACTTTTATATATCAGAAAAATGGTCTTCAAAAGGAGTTTACGCTGGAGAATTATCCTAAAGGTGATACAAATTGGGTGTTTGTTGATCAGAAAACGGTGCTAATATCGAAAGGTTATAAAGCTCCTATTCACGATTTTTCCATTGTCAATTCGCAATTTGATGACATTACAGAAAATGTATTTTATAAAGCAGGCAATACATATTTATTGATAATGTACGATTTGACAAAATCATCGGTTGAAGGTGCTCAAAAAGCTGAACAAATTTATCAAATGGCTTTAAAATCCGGAACTGATTTTTATGCTTTAACAGGTTCTTCGGATGAAGAAGTACAGAACTTTATTCAAAAGACAGGAGTTAGATTTCCGTTTTGCAAAACTGATCCGATAACTTTAAAAACAATTATTCGTGCTAATCCAGGTTTGATGTTAATTAAAAAGGGAACGATTATTGGAAAGTGGAACTGGAGAGACTTTTAAAATAAATTAATAAATCTCCAAAATTAATCATAATGCATTGATAATAATATAATTAGAATACTAAATAATAAAAGATAAAAAAGATGAGAAAAAACATTGTTGCAGGAAACTGGAAAATGAACAAAACCCTACAAGAAGGGCTTGCATTGGCAACAGAATTGAATAAAGTATTGGCTGGTGCAGAATTGAAATGTGATGTAGTAATCGGGACTCCGTTTATTCACTTGGCAGGTGTAGTTGCTTCTATCGATACAACCAAAATTGGTGTAGCTGCACAAAACTGTGCTAACCACGAATCGGGTGCTTATACCGGCGAAATTAGTGCTTCAATGGTTAAATCAACAGGTGCAAACTATGTGATTTTAGGACACTCAGAACGTCGTGCATATTACGGTGAAACAACCGAATTGTTGAAAACAAAAACCGAATTAGCTTTGAAAAATGGTTTAACAACAATTTTTTGTTTTGGAGAAATGTTGGAAGAACGTGAATCCGGCGTTTATTTCAATGTTGTAAAATCACAAATCGTAGATTCTTTGTTTGAACTTTCGGCTGAAGATTTTGGGAAAATTGTATTGGCTTACGAACCGGTTTGGGCTATTGGAACAGGAAAAACTGCATCGGCAGCACAAGCACAAGAAATTCATGCATTTATCCGCGCAACTGTAGCCGCTAAATATGGTGAAACAGTAGCACAAAATACTTCAATACTTTATGGTGGAAGTTGTAATGCTGCAAATGCTAAAGAATTGTTTGCAAATACAGATGTAGATGGTGGTTTGATTGGCGGTGCTGCATTGAAAGTGGCAGATTTCAAAGCGATTATTGATTCATTTTAAAGTAATTAAACTCATAAAGTATTTAAAAGTAAAATTTGAGTTGCTAAAAAATTGCTTAAAAAATCCTGTAATTCACATTACAGGAATTTTTTGTAACTTTGTATCAAAATTTTACAAAGCAAAGTACATTTTTAATTTTAAAACAAAAGAATCGTTCAGTTATGCTGGTCAAAATTTACGATAACAATCCAAATCCTGTCGAGATTCGTCGAGTGGCAGAAATTGTACGTAAAGGCGGAATCATTATTTTCCCCACCGATGGAGTGTATGCTTTTGGTTGCGATATTTTTAATGGAGCAGGAGTGGAATTTATTTCAAAGTTAAAAAGTAAGGACTTACGAAAGTCAAATCTATCCTTTATTTGCCGTGATATGAGTCAGATAAGCGAATATGCCAAATTGGATGATGTTGCTTTTCGTTTGATGAAGAAAAATTTACCTGGACCATTTACTTTTATCCTGAATGGTAGCAGCAAACTTCCAAAGCTTTTTAAAAATAAAATGACTGTCGGAATTCGTATGCCAAATAATGTTATTGCATTAGAAATTGTTCGCGAATTGGGCAATCCAATGATGACAAGTTCCATCTTTACCGATGAATTTACCACTGAATATATTACTGATCCTGAATTGATTGAAGAAAAATATGGAAATCAGGTTGATGTAATTGTCGATGGTGGTTTTGGTGGCTTGGAGCATTCAACCATTGTGGATTGTACCAATGATGAACCGGAAGTAACCCGCGAAGGTGCGGGTGAATTGGTGTATTAAGATTAACTCTGACTTAATTTTAAATATGTTTTTTCGAAAGATAATTCGCTCTGAATTGTTGAAAAACGACAATACTTTCAAACTCATCTATTGTTTTTATCCAATCTTTTAAAACTCCGGTTTTTTCAAAATTCTCCTTTTCAAAAAGGTGTATGCTTGCCAGGTTATTAACAGCAATCTGAACATACAATTGGTTGATTTTCAGGAAATCAAAAATATATTGTTCAACTAATTGAAGGCTTGCTTTTGCATATCCTTTTCCCTGAAATACATCTTCCACAAAAAGACCAAGTGCAATACGGCTGTTATGAATATCAAAATCGAATAAATCAACCGTACCTACAGTTTTTCCGGAGTTTTTACAATCCATCATTAGTCGAAGTTGTTTACTATCGTATATGTTCTTTTCCGATTCACTAATATATTGCCTGAGTAAAAACTTAGAATACGGGTTGCGTGTATTACCAGCAATCCATAATTGTGCATTATTTTCCCAAAGGTATAATCGATCCAAATCTTCCGGTTCAACAGCACGAAGTTGTATTTTTTCGTTTTCTAGTAACACCTTAATTAATTGAAAATTAGTTATTAATTGTTTTTTTAAGCTTTTTATATGCCTAAAATTGATTTGAAAAATCCTTTTTTTGGAATCGTATATTCTGCTTGTATTACGGATGAAATTGGTTCTAAGTGATTACCGGAAGTTATTAATCGGTAAATAAGTCCCCAATCGGGGATGCCACCCAAATTACGATCATCGATAAATAAATCGACTTTTAATTTGCGAGGTTGGTGGTCATCGGGTGTTTCTTCGGGGTAATTATTATTTATGGCGTAAAACTCTAATCCTTTGTTTTTACAAAATTTTATAGCCTCTTCTAATTCAACTCCTTCACGAACCGTCCATAAAATTAATTGATTTTCGGGGTTTTCTTGAAGCCGTTTCAGGGCATCAATGGCAAAAGGTAATTCTTTTCCAATTTTTGGATATTCGTGGGTGACAATGGTTCCGTCAAAATCTACTGCAATAATCATAATAAACTTATATTTCTAATTTTGAAACAGTTAGGAGATGTATTTTTACTCATTATCATCTAGTTTCAAATCATTTATCATTTTTCCTGCTGATGGTTTACAAAAAAACAAGGCAATACCCGTTATTCCAAAACAATAAATTAACGATATGTCGGTACGTAAAATATAAAACACAACAATGCTACTTACTAAACCAATTCCAATTAACATCAACCGAATTATTGCACCTTTTTGGTATGATTTAAATTTTAAAGTTTGGTCCTCAATAAGCCTCCATTTCTTTGTCATTTGGTAAAAACCACCGAGCGATACCGGAATTGAAATCAAAATATAGAGTATAATCAAACTCTTTAATGCTATTCTTAGCGGACTTAACATATCAATGTAATTATTATTATTCATTGTTAATAAATAACCTACAACTACTGTTAAAATGGTTGCTGTGTAAATATAATAATAAATTTGACCAATTTTTTTTACTGTTTTTTCCATGCTTTTTATCTTATCTATAAATCAAAAATTGTTAATTAGTTTTCAATTACCATGACTGAATATGTAGTTATTTAAAAGAATTTGAAAATTCCACTCTATTTAAAATTGACCTTCCTAATGTCACTTCATCAGCATATTGTAATTCGTCGCCAATAGCAATTCCTCGTGCAATAGTTGTGATTTTAATATTTAATGGAGCCAGTTTCCTGAAAATATAAAAGTTGGTTGTGTCACCTTCCATGGTGGTACTTAATGCCAGTATCACTTCTTTTACATTTTTTGATTCAACCCTTTGAATCAAACTTTCAATTTCCAGATCGGCCGGACCAATTCCATCCATGGGCGAAATAATGCCACCCAATACGTGGTATAAACCACGAAATTGTTGTGTATTTTCAATAGACATTACGTCTTTAATATTTTCTACCACGCAAACGGTTTCAAAATCTCGAGAAGGATTGCTACAAATTTTGCAGACAGTCGTATCCGAAATGTTATGGCAAACCTGACAATACTGAATTTCTTTTCGTAATTGGATAAATGAATTACCAAACATTTCAACTTCAAATTCTGATTGTTTTAGAAGATGTAAAACAAGTCTGAGAGAAGTTTTTCGGCCAATCCCAGGCAGTTTAGCAAACTCGTTGACAGCGTTTTCGAGTATTGAGGATGAAAATTGTTGGGTGCTCATGTTGGTTTATTCTAAAGAAGTGCAAAAATACAAAAAAAATTCATTCAAAACTATTTTCTCCGAGAGCATCTTGTTTCGGGCATTTTTCTCTATTTTTGTTCAATTTATTTACTTTAAAGATAGGATTGTTTTTGGTTGATTCAAATAAAACATTATTGACTTTCAGACTATTCTAACAATAATCTTTTGTATGTCAGGACTTTCAATTTTACTAATCATAGTCGTTTATTTTTCCATTCTACTGTTAATTTCCTATTTTGTCGGGAGAAAAAGTACTGATAACGATGCGTTTTTCTTGGGAAATAAAAAATCACCTTGGTGGGTGGTGGCTGTTGGTATGGTGGGTTCGTCCATTTCGGGCGTAAGTTTTGTGTCTGTGCCGGGAATGGTGCGGGGGTTCGATTTTAGTTATATACAAACCGTTTTTGGTTTCTTTTTTGGGTATTTAATTATTGCCAATGTCTTACTTCCACTTTATTATCGACTGAATCTGACCACGATTTATACTTATTTGGAAGAAAGATTCGGCAAGTATACTTACAAAACAGGTGCTTCGTTTTTTTTACTTTCGCGCACTATTGGTTCAGGAGTAAGATTGTTTTTGGTTACACTCATTCTACAAACTATTATTTTCGATGCCTGGCATATTCCGTTTTTTGTAACAGCTTCGGGTACTCTTTTTCTGATTTGGTTATACACGCATCGCAGTGGTATTAAGACTATTGTGTGGACAGATTCACTTCAAACTCTATGTTTGGTTTCGGCGTTGGTGCTGCTGGTTTTTCAGGTTTCGAAGCAATTGGATATGAATCTGAGTGAATTTACCACTTCATTGATAAATAGCGGTCATTCCCGAATTTTTGTGTTTGATGACTGGCATTCGAAACAAAACTTTTTTAAGCAATTTTTTAGTGGAATTTTTATTGCCATAGTAATGACAGGGCTGGACCAGGATATGATACAGAAAAATTTAACGTGCAAAAACCTACGCGATGCCAAGAAAAATATGTATTGGTACGGTATTTCCTTTGTACCCCTTAATTTTTTGTTTTTGATATTGGGTGCTATGTTGCTTATGTTGTCGACAAAACTAAATATTGCCCTACCAGCTTCGTCCGATGAGATTTTACCACTTTTTGCAACTCAATATTTAGGTCCTTTAGTAACATTTCTTTTTGTAATTGGGATAATTGCTGCTGCATTTGCCAGTTCCGATTCGGCATTGGCTTCGCTTACCACTTCATTTGCTGTGGATATATTGGGTGTACAACACATGGAAGCCAAAGTGGCAGAAAGGAAACGTCGGAATACTCACATTGGCATGTCGGTCTTGTTTGTCGTAATAATGCTGGTATTCAAGTTATTGAATAATAAAAGTATAATCGATGCTATTTATACTATTGCATCTTATACCTATGGACCATTGCTGGGAATGTTTGTATTTGGACTTTTTACTAAAAGAATAGTAAAAGATAAGGCTGTACCTTTCGTTGCAATAGCTTCGCCTTTGTTGTGTTTTGGATTGAATATATTTACGACCAAGGCGTTCAATTATGCTTTGGGTTATGAGTTATTGATGATAAACGGGTTAATTACCTTTGTTGGGATGTGGTTAATTAGCACGAGAAAAAATTTAAATTTAATATAAAGCAATAGAAAATGGAAATTAAATCGGCAGAATTTATCATTAGCAATACTGATTATCAGAAATGTCCTGATAGTAAATTGCCTGAATATGCTTTTATCGGACGGTCGAATGTAGGAAAATCGTCTTTAATCAATATGCTATGCAATCGTAAGGATTTGGCAATGACATCTTCAAAGCCTGGTAAAACATTATTAATCAATCATTTTTTGATTAATGGGAATTGGCATTTGGTTGATTTGCCAGGTTATGGTTATGCTACAACCGGTAAAAAGATGCGCATACAATTACAATCGATTATTGAAAATTATATTCTCAATCGTGCGCATTTGACTTGTTTGTTTGTGTTGATTGATTGTAGGCATACACCACAAAAAATTGACTTGGAATTTATGGAATGGTTGGGCGAAAATGGTGTTCCTTTTTCAATTGTATTTACCAAACTCGACAAACTTTCGCATGTAAAAGGAATTGAAAGTATTCGCGCGTACAAAGAAAAACTAGCGGAACAATGGGAAGAATTGCCATCAATTTTCCTCACCTCTGCCGAAAAAAGCATTGGACGAGTTGAATTACTTGGTTATATAGAAGAAATTAATCAAGGTTTGAAAGGTTAATTGGTTTTGTTTTTCTCGGTTATTGCTCGTAGAAGTGTGAATTTCGATTTGATTTTATGAAACAATTTCAGCAAACGTTTGCAATTTAAATTTAGCATTTTGTGAGTGAAATAGTTATTTAATTCATCAAAAATTAATAAAATTGTGAGGTTTTTTAAATCCAGAAAATAATTAACAAGTTAAATAATTTTATACCATGCTAAAAATTCAAATGAAAATGAACAATGCTTTTTTAGCATTGTTGGGATTGCCAGCCACTGCTGTTGGTTTTGCTTTATCTACTCAAATTGCTGCACTGAGTTGGATTTTGTCCAATAAATATGGTTTAGACATACACGATGTAACATTTGTATGGTTAGCGGGTCCCATTGCCGGAATTTTTGGTCAGGTGATAGTTGGGATGTTGAGCGACAATGTTTGGTTTATGGGTGGTCGTCGTCGTCCATTTATCATGATTGGCGGTATGGTAAGTACCGTTGCTTTTTTGGCACTTCCACATATTCATGGTATTTCCAAAATAACAGGCATAACTGATATTATCATTATTGCTTCGGTGATTGCGCTTTTTTTGGATTTATCCATAAATGTAACTTTTAATCCTGCACGTTCAATTATTGCCGATTTAACTCCCGAAGGAAAAATCCGGACTTCCGGTTTTGTTTGGATGCAAATAATATCGGGCTTTTTCGGAGTATTTGCATATTTTCTATCCATGGTTTTTGGTAATGAGACCTTGTTGTATATTGCTGCTGTAATTGTTTTTATCACAGCAGTTTTCCCCATTTTATTTATACAGGAAAAAAAGGACCAAACTGAAACACAGCAGGCTGATAAGGAAAAATTTGGCATTTGGCAAATTATCAAGGAAATTTATCCGTTATATGGTTTTCTGTTATTTGGTATTTTTAGTTTGTTGTTCCATTTTTTTACAGAGCAACTTGCTGTCTGGCATAATCCTGTTTTGATTGTTGCAATATCATATTCAGTTTTAATTGGAATCTATAATATTGTAACAGGTATTAAGAATACTTCCAACAAAAACGAGTTTCAGAAAATAATGCTGGCTCATTCCTTTACCTGGGTGGCTTTCCAGAGTATGTTTATCATGTCAGGTTTTTTTATTGAAAATCAGATACTTCCCAATATTAATATTTCAAATGTTGTAGCCAATTGGTTTGCCGAAAAGCTGACCGGAAACTCTCAAACTGCAGCAGCTTCAATTGGTAATATTGTTTCGTTGGGTTTTTTTATTCTAAATTTAATTGGAGCCATTTTCCCCTTGATTTTACAATCTATTGCCAAAAATATCGGTCGTGTTAAAACCTATATTGGTGCATTGTCATTTTCGGCTATCGGTTATTTTTATATTGCATATTTTAGCAAGGTAGAATTGGATTTTTATATTGGCATGTTCCTGGTCGGAATTGGTTGGTCGGCAGTGATTTCTATCGTTTTTGCCATTATGAGCGAAAGAGTAAATCCGGCAAAAATGGGTTTGTTTATGGGTGTTTTTAATCTCGCAGTAGTGCTTCCACAAATGATGAGTAATGGTGTTGCCAATATTATCAAAGAAACAGGGAATCACCAATTATTATATATTTTTTGTGGTGCATTAGTAACCTGTTCTATCATTTTCTGGATGTTTGTAAAAGAACCGGAATCGTCAGGCACAAAACAAAATATTCCATCGGGCGGACATTGAATAATTCACAATCTGGTCATATAAAAAATTACAAATTTAATAGTATCTTTGCGGTAATAATAACCGTAGAGTTTTGTAATTTATATTGAGGACTGCGGAATAGAAATTTTGCAGCTCTCAATGTTTTCAGGTTAAGTTAATATATTGAATGAAAAATATTTCACTAATTTTGGTATTCATAATATGTATTTTTAGTTCGTGCGGGATTAAAACCCAAAAAACTGAAAATACTCAATCTGTCGACTCTCTCAAACTCACCTATGCCAAAGGTTTTGCCATAAAGTTTTTTAAAAATTACAAAGAAGTAATTGTTTATAGTCCTTGGGTAAAAGGGTCAGAATATGCACGATATTATTTGGTTAAAGACATTAATACCGTGACTCCAACAGATGGAACAAAAGTGAAAATTCCTTTGCAAAAAATTGCAAGCACTTCGGTTACACATTTTGAATTTATAAGTCTTTTGGGCAAAATTAATACAATTAGTGGTGTATGTTCTCCTAAACTAATTTACAACCAAGCTATTCGAAATCGTATTTATAAGGGACTTATTTCCGATTTGGGTGATGCTTTCAATATCAATGTTGAAAAAACCTTGCAGCTTAAACCAGAAGCTGTAATGATGAGTGGTTATAATCAGAACGATCCTTATGCTCAAAGGGTTATACAAGCTCAAATTCCGGTGTTATTCAATAACGAATGGATGGAAACTTCACTTCTTGCTCGTGCCGAATGGATTAAGTTTGTTGGAGCACTATATGATAAAGATAAAGCAGCAGACAGTATTTTTTCGTTGATCGAAAAACGCTATAACGATATTAAAAGTAAAGCTACAGGTATAAAAACTAAACCAACCATTATGGTGGGTTCAAACTTTCGTGGAACATGGTACATGTCGGGTGGGAGAAGTTTTATGGGAAAGCTTTTTGCTGATGCCGGTGCAAATTATTATTTTTCTAACGATACTAGTTCCGGTAGTTTACCGTTAAATGTGGAATCAGTTCTTAAAGATTTTTCGCAAACGGATATTTGGCTCAATTGTAGTTTTAATTCTATCAATGATTTAGTTAATGCTGATGCAAAACATGCACTATTTAATCCTGTAAAAACAGGACGGGTTTACAATTTCAATAAAAGAATGTTGCCTTCAACTGCAAATGACTTTTGGGAAAGTTCGGTGGCACGTCCGGATATTTTATTGTCTGATGTAATTGCCATTTTACATCCTGACATTTTGCCGCACTATCAATTGGTCTATGCTCAAAAGCTACTATCATCTTATTAATATCAATTAAGTAAATTAATTAAGTAGTTACAAGTATTTAGTTACGCGTTTCAAGATTGTTTAGCTGGACTTTAATTACATAAAACATATCAATAATTATTTCATATTACTTATATAAATTTATTTTCTACTTTTGTAGTCGTTATTATTAATGAAAACTCCTTTTTAATAAAATATTCAATTTATGAAAACGATTAAAAAAATGTATAATTCCGTTTTTGTGTTTTTATGTTTTTTAATATTTGTGTTTTCATGCAAACCTAAAGATATTCCTGTTTTAACAACCACGGAAGTAAGTAATCTATCATCAAATTCCGCAGTTACGGGTGGGACTATTATCTCCGACGGGGGTGGAAATATAACGGCTAGTGGTATATGTTGGAGTTTAAAAGAAAATCCCACTATTGCTGATTTCAAAACAAATGATGGTAGTGGAAATGGTACATTTACAAGTAATATAACCGGAATTAATTCAACTAAGGTTTATTATGTTAGAGCTTATGCAACTAACAGCGCAGGAACAGGTTATGGTAATACGGTAGTTTCTATAATTGCAGATGCTGATGGCAATATTTATCATAAAGTTGTTATTGGTACTCAATCATGGTTGGTTGAAAACTTAAGAACAACCAAATATCGTTCAGGTGAAAGTGTTAGTACAGTTACAGATGCTACTGCTTGGAGTTATGCAACTTTTGGTGCATGTTGCGATTACAACATCGATGCTGCTTATGGTTCAATTTATGGCAAACTTTACAATTTTGCTGCAATTAACGATAGTAGAAATATAGCTCCAAATGGCTGGCATATAGCTACTGATACAGAATGGACTTTATTGATTAACTATACAGGAGGCGAAATAAATGCTGCTAAAAAACTGAAAGAAATAGGTTTAACACATTGGAAAACAAATTCTGAAGCTACAAGTGAATATGGTTTTAATGCTCTCCCAGGTGGAATTCGAATACCAAACGGTGATTTCGGAAATATTACTGAAAAAGGTAGCTGGTGGTCTTCTTCTGAAAATAATAGTACTACTGTTTGGTATTTCGATATGAACTATGATAACAATGGGGTTAACAGAATTTTGGTACTAAAGGGTATGGTCGGTCAGTACGCTGTGTAAAAGATTAAAATATTACTATCCTGTGATATCACGCACTATCATTTTATTTTTCATACTTTTGCTTCTAACAATGGTTCTTTTCCTGGTTGACTTGGCTTGGGGAAGTATTCATATCTCCTTGAGCGAAATAGTTTCGGTATTTTTAGGAAAAGGCGCAAATGGAATAAATTCAGAAATTTTATTAAACTTCCGCCTACCAAAAGCAATTACAGCAGTTTTAGCAGGAACTTCATTATCGGTTGCGGGATTGATGATGCAAACTTTGTTTCGAAATCCGTTGGCCGATCCTTATATTTTAGGTGTCAGTTCGGGTGCTAGTTTAGGTGTAGCTTTGGTGATGATGGCATCTGCATTTTTGCCAATTGCTCTTGTTAATAGTGGTTGGGCATTGATAGTTGCTGCAATTATCGGTGCATCAATTGTATTGGTATTGGTTGTTGGGGTTTCATTTAAAGTGAACAATGCTGTTTCATTGTTAATCGTAGGAATCATGTTTGGAACTATTGCCGGCTCGATAGTAAGTGTATTACAGAATTTCAGTAATCCGGATGCCATTAAACTATTCGTAATTTGGTCATTAGGTAGTTTGAGCGCTGTAACATGGAGTTATATGTGTGTATTGTTACCGGTCGTTATACTTGGATTGGGTTTGGCGTTTTATTTACAAAAAAAACTGGATGGTTTATTGCTGGGCGAAAACTATGCAAGTGGTTTAGGAATTTCAATTGCCAAGACAAGATTTCTTATTGTATTGTCAACAGGACTTTTAGCAGGTAGTATTACTGCATTCACAGGTCCAATTGCTTTTGTGGGTGTAGCCATTCCACATATTGCCCGGGGCTTGTTTCATACCTCCAATCATAAAATATTATTACCGGCATGTTTGCTTTTAGGTGCTTCGTTATTACTTATTTGCGATATAATTTCGCAATTACCAACTTATAATTTACCAATAAATACCATTAGTGCGCTTTTTGGTGCTCCGATTATTATTTGGATAATATTAAGAAGAACAGCTCGTTAAATCCCCAAAAAGGGGACTTAAAGACTTATTCATTAAAGAAAAATATTTGTAAACTAACCAATATATACCTAGAAAGGAATTTAATGGGCTGTATTTATGAACATTCTAACCACACAACATTTATCCATCGGTTATTTTAAAAGTGGAAAAACCGACATAATTCAGCCAGATTTGCAATTAAAATTGAGAGCCGGCGAATTGGTGTGTTTGATTGGTCCAAATGGAAGCGGAAAATCAACTTTACTCAGAACGCTGGCTGGTTTACAAAAACCTATTTCAGGAAAAACACTGATTGATGGAACTGAGATGACAAAGCTCTCACAACACGAAAAAGCTTTGTTAATTGCATTGGTATTGACAGAACGTGTTGACATAGAGAATGCAACGGTTTATAATCTTGTTTTGCTGGGTCGGCATCCCCACACATCTTGGTGGGGAAATATGAGCGAAGATGAAGATGCATTTATTCATGAAGTGATTGAAATGGTGCATTTGGGTCACAAATCAAATTGTTATTTGAATGAACTTTCGGATGGAGAACGTCAGCGTGCCATGATAGCCAAAGCCTTGGCGCAAGATACGCCAATCATATTATTGGACGAACCAACTGCGCATCTCGACTTACCCAATCGTGTAGAAATCATGTTATTGCTTCATCGTTTAGCGCATAAAACCCAAAAAGCAATATTACTTTCAACACACGAACTTGATTTGGCATTGCAAGCTGCCGACCGAATCTGGCTTATAAGTAACGAACACGGAGTAGAATATGGAGTACCCGAAGATTTGGTTTTTGATGGAAGTTTTAATCGTGCTTTCGAAAGTAAAGCTTATTTTTTTAATGCAGCCAATGGTAATTTTTCTTTGAATTATCCAATGACAAAAAGTGTTTCAGTTTCGGGCGACAAAACAAGAATGTACTGGACGTTAAGGGCTTTGGCAAGAGGTGGTTATGTAGTAATAGACAATGCCCAAGTTAAGATTCTTGTTACTGAAACGGGTTGGTTGATTGAGGAACAAATGATTTCTTCGGTCGAAAGTTTATTGGAGGAACTCACACATAATAAATATTTTAATATTTAAAATATTTTCGAAAGTAATCAATTGTCAAGAACATAATTTTACCTTCTAAATATTATATAACTTTTTTATTTACTTTCCTGATTTATTGGCTTATTCAATATACATCTACTTTTTCTTCAATTCACTAATAATGAAATTTATTTTACTTTTAAATGTAAAATGATTATTTTAAATCAATAATTGACTTTTAATAAAAATCTTTACTAAATTTGTAACATAAATTTTTTATAATAGAGATTATTTGAATTAATTTGTTATATGGTTGTTTATCAACAATAT
>JACDZH010000430.1 GCA_013426815.1 Paludibacter sp. | reverse complement strand
GATTTTTGAAAATTTCACTCAAAACCCTGTCAAGAACTTTTTTTAAAAAATACAAGATAAATTCAGCTGAATAGTTACGCTAAATTAGGCATTGATACAATAAAAAGTCCGCCCTGCTTGATAACTCGATAAAATTCTCGAAAGACATGGTACAAATTCTCGGAATGTTCTGGTCCATCAACACAAAAACAATAATCAAATTTATTGTCTTCAAAAGGAAACTCCTTGTTCAAATCTGCATAGACATGTTGCACCGGCGAGTCTGTATAGTCTTCAACCGCGATATCGCAAGAAGTAACATTGTATCCCCTATTACTTAGCCAATGAGAGAGTCGCCCATGTCCTGATGGAAAATCTAGAACTGTGCCAATTGGAAAATCTTTTATCACCTCTAGAATTTTATAATGTATTGCATCAATCGAGTTTGCATGTACTTCATACGAACTATTCATAAATAATTCCTTTCATTAAGTTGTTGAGTCTGAGAGAAAACTGAAAGTGAAGATTCTATCATTAGAATTTCACGGACACCCCCGTAAATGCCAGGCCAGCAGTTGCAAGTAGAGCCAGAGTCTGTCCCGGCACTCCCGCACAATCCCGAGGGTAAGACACGCCCCGACCAGGTTGAGCAGACTGTTGACCAGCAACCGGAACACAATCAGCCCCACCCACAGGGGAAACTCCCGTGGATGCCATTTCTGGACATATTGATAGCGGGAACGATAAAATAGGATCCGGCTCTTGACATTAATTCCTTTTGAAACCGGCTTTGAGGCAGTTCCCGACTGACTGAGATTGGCGCTTTGCCCCTGCAAATGATAAATACGGGCATCGGGCACAAGCCATGACTGCCAGCCGGCTTGCTGCATGGACAAGGCCCAGTCAGTCTCTTCCATGAAGAAAAAATATCGTTCATCCATAAGTCCTACCTGATCAATGGCGGCCTTGCGCACCAGGAGACAGGCACCTATGCACGAATCAACCTGGACAGGAACTGTGTACTCCTGCCGTTTACTGGGAAATTTTTGGGGGAAGACGAGTCGTAACACTGTCGCGTTACCCATCAAACTTGCAAGACTGGGGAAGTTGGCCACTGAATTCTGTTTGGAGCCATCCCGGTTCAATAGCTGACCACAAGCCATGCCGGCATGCACGCTTGTCTCCATAAAGCGCAATAATTTTTCCACCGCACCCTCGGTCAGGACTGCGTCGGAGTTCAGCAAGAGGGCAAAACGCCCCTGCATCAATCGCAATGCCTGATTATTGGCCTTGGCAAAGCCAAGATTCTCTTGATTACGGAGAAGATTCACCTGAGGATATGTCGTCCGTACTGCCTCCACGCTATCATCGGATGAAGCGTTATCCACAACAAACACCTCAAAGTCAACATTGCAGATGGTTGCGAAAACCGATGCCAGACAGGTGAGCGTAAGTTCACGGGTATTCCAGTTTACAATAATAACAGTAAGTTGTGGAGGATTACTCAAATCAGAACTCCGTTGACAAGCAATATCGTTAGAATCCATGGCTGCTCAGTACCTTCGCTGCTGCCTCCACCACCTGATCAACGGACAGCTGTTCCATGCATTCAT
>JACDZH010000429.1 GCA_013426815.1 Paludibacter sp. | reverse complement strand
CTCCGATGATACAACTTTTTGACACACTTTCTTATCCCGAACTCAGGTTAATAATAATCAATTCGTTACTATTTTGCCCACATGCGCTTCCAGAATGAACTGTTACATAAGCAATATCGTCTTCGACCACCAACGGATCACAACCAAATATATGTTGAAAAGACGATTGATATTCAGGTTTCAATGGGTCTTTGACTGAATATATCAACATTCCAGTAGGCGTTCCCAAAAACATATTGTCTTTGTAGCTGAAAATTGTTTCTACATTCCAACCTAAATATATATTTTTAGTTGCTTTTTTTGGCACATCACTTTTCAAATCAAAGATATTCATTTCGTTATTTATAACTGCATACAAATTATCATTGTAAATGGTGAAACGCGACATAGAAACAGTAACACCTAAGGTAATACCGATATTGGAAGAGTTAAATGCAAAACCTCTATCCATCAATACTTCAGGATTTCCCCAGATCCCACCGGTATAATTTGTAACTTCTTCGGTTTTTTCTGTTACTTCCCAACCGACAATCACACCCTTATTTTCATCCGAATAACAGGTGGAATAATCAAATCCATGATTATTTTCCATTTTAGGTAATGTGGAGGTAAAAACATTTTCCAATCTTCCTTCTAGAGCTGGTTGCGCCGGATTGCTAATATCGAACCATACCAAGTCAATGAATGAATCAGCATAAAGCATTCCATTTCTTATTGATAAATCAGCATTGCCAAGTAATTCGATAAAACCAATTATTTGTGGATTTGCCGGATTTCGATTATCAATAATATGAATCCCTTTCCCCGATTCGGAAATGTATAAGTATCCTTCATAGAAACACATCTTGCCCAAATTTACAATCTTTTGTGGTTCAGGAGATATTTTTACTGAATTACGAAATGTTTGATACGACATAAAAACAGGTTCGTTGATTTTATAGGTCACCATTTCTGTAACTTTGTCGGTACAAGCTGTAAAAACCAATGATACAAGGCTGAATAAAAATATAAGTTTTTTCATGCTTTTTTGAATTAAATCTTAAGTTGTCAATACTAAGTAATTGGCAAAATATAATGTACCATTAAAAAGATTTTTTTGAACGCAAAGATGCAAAGACACAAAGTCGCAACGAATATAAATTATTGTAAATCAAGTATTTTTTAGCGTCTTTGCGACTCCCGCCTTGCGGGACAAGTATAGCGACTTAGCGTTCAAAATACGACATTATATTAGCTCACTTACTTATATTCTAAAATTGATAGGTTATTCCAAATCGAAATGCTGATTCGAGAAAGTGTTGTGAATGTGTTTTATTGTCAAATGGTATAATTGTATGATCTTTCATATATGGATTTGCGAAAAAAGAAATACTTGATTTTATATCATATTTTAAACCAATTCCCATCATCCCTCCAATTCCTGTTTGAGTATCAATTGTGGTATTAGTGTTCAAGACTTTATCAATCAGTAACCCTGCATTTGCAAAACAGTATTTCCAAAATGTAACACGAACTGAAATTGGAATATTTAGATAATAAATTTATGAGTATCGGGTGTTGTACCTAAAGAAAAAAGTTTACATTTGTCTTTCAT
>JACDZH010000428.1 GCA_013426815.1 Paludibacter sp. | reverse complement strand
CGGTTCTGTGAGAGGTTTAGGGGTGAGATTCCCCTTTACCTACTCGATGTTTCGTGATAAACCATTATAATTTCTTGTAATTATAATCGACCAGTTTTCAATTAGAATTTATATGTAATTCCAAGTCCAGAATTTGTAAATCCAATTTTCAGACTCTTCGATTCATTGTAACTGATATTTTTATGAGTTGAGTTATATATTTTAATTGCTCTGATATGATGAGATTTACCAGAATCATAAATAATAATTCCTATACCCGCAATCGCAGCACCCGTTCCCAGTGTCCACCACCAAGATTCGTCTATCTTATCTCCAGAAATAGCAGAACCCAAACAAAATCCGAAAGTGAAACCTCCAACATAAGCTAACACCTTTCCTGTTTGATAATTAAAATTGGAAATCTTTATTTCATGCAATGCTTGTGGTACATTTTTAAATAACCCTTTATAATCAGAGTACAAAAGTAAATCTCCGTTTCTATAGCCTTTAATATCACCTTTCAAGTTTTCAAATGCAATAGTATCACTCTCTAAATTAACGACTTCTGGAGGTACTTCCAAAGTTGTTATTTTCAATGTGTCAACATTTCGTTTGCTTCTATCTAAAGAATCCGTTGGTGCTTGTCCGATTAAATTGATTAATGGAAAACTGATTAATAAAATAAAAATAATAAGCTGTTTCATTTTGATTTGATATTTGGTATGACTGATAAATAATTATAGTAAACGAGACGTTTAAGCTTCTCTTTAAATTGTTATTTTTATTTTTAGTCCTGTGTTTAAACGTGTGACATTGTCAGAGTAAACAAATGAGGGTGATTCTACATTTTTTAGGTTGGTATAGTTACCTGGCAAGATTGAAGTCTCTAAACCAATACCTATAATTTTCCAAAGTTGGTAGTTTATTTCGACCCCAGCCATTGTTGTCAATTTATTTTCAGTCAAAGTGTAATTGTCGTGACTTGGATAAGTCCCCATGAGATTAAAATCTTTATTAATCGAATAAGATTGAAAACCGACTCCTATTTTCCACGTCACATCGAATCTTTTGCTAAAAACGGGTATTTTATACAACAATTCAAGTCCATTAAAATTTAAATTTAATTTGTCACTTAGAGTTCCATTTTCGAAATATGCGTCTCCATTTACATCAGCATTTTCGTAGTTTGTCGAAACATTAGTTGCATATCCATTATGAATGAATCCTAAACCAAATGAGTGATAAAAAATTCCAAGTTCAATTTGGTTGATTGTCCCTGATTTAAGTTTACTTACTTCATCTGCTAATGGATAACCTAAAGTCGAATTTACTTTTGCTGTTAGATTCCCAATTCCGTAGTTGTAACTTCCAAAAAAGTAGAATTTCTTGTCCTGAAAGTGAATGGTAATAAAAGAATAGCTTATCAAAATTGATAATAAAATTGTTTTTCTTAGTTTCATAATTGTTATATTGATTCTATTTATTTTGTATTGAGCTTCTTCAGTCTTTTTTTTCTTCGGCTTGCCCATAACGACCGAGGCTATGCGCATCCTGCGGTTTGCGGGAGTATTCACTGTCGCACCGCTACAAAAGTAAAAGCGGGAGTAAAGCCTCCTAAGTGCAAT
>JACDZH010000427.1 GCA_013426815.1 Paludibacter sp. | reverse complement strand
ATCACGCTGAATAACAGCGATATATAATATTAATCGAAATAAAGTCTAATAATTATTGATAAGTTTTATGTAATTAATGTCCAGCTAAACAGTCTTGTAACGCGTAACTAGATACTTGTAAGTAATTATATATTTTTTATTGCTCAAACAAAAATTTTAATGTTTAAATAACAGGATGAAAACCTTTGTAAATTGTTGAAAAAAAATGGAATATTAAAAATAAGACAGAAAAGAAAAAGATAGAAGTGGAAAGATTCGTCTTGAAAAAATCAATCTAGTCATTTCTGTTTTTTATTGAGATGATGGATGTAACATCTCCACCAACCAACGATAAAAATACAGATACAAAAGATAAAGGGTACGATTGTTTCTTACCTTCATAAGATAACATGTTTAAATCTTTGAATATGCAACAGTTCGAGCTTCAGAATTTTTTTAAATAGCAGGTCATTGGATGATCCCTTGTGGTTGTCTTACTCCTTCGGCTCAAAAATGTAAACGAGCGGTAACGAGGATTGGAAAAAAAAGGAAAATAACACTTTGTTACAGCAAAATAGCGATAAAAATGAAAGCAGTAATTTGTACAAAATATGGTCCGCCAGAAGTACTTCAAATACGAGAAGTGGAAAAGCCAACTCCCAAAAACAATGAAGTATTAATAAAAACAGTTGCAACCACAGTTCACATAGGCGACACAAAGATTCGGCGTTTAGAGCCTGGTTTAGGCTCTGTTATGGATTTCTTTTTTAAGCCATTGATGCAAATAATGGTTGGTTTCAGTTTACCAAGAAAAAAAATACTTGGAATGGAATTGTCTGGTGTAATTGAATCAGTAGGTAAAGATGTTAGGTTATTTAAAACTGGCGATTCAGTATTTGCATCTACTGAATTTGAATTTGGAGCTTAAGCCGAATTTTGCTGTATCCCCGAAGTTGGAATTATTGAACTAAAACCTTCAAATATGACATACGAGGAAGCTGCTCCAGTATCCAATGGAGGTTTAACCGCGTTGTATAATCTAAAAAAAGCCAATATTCAGAAGGGTCATAAGGTTTTAATTTACGGAGCATCGGGTAGTGTAGGGACTTATGCAGTACAACTTGCCAAGCATTTTGTTGCAAAAGTAGCAGCAGTATGTAGTACTGCAAATATGGCAATGGTAAAATCGCTAGGTGCCTATAAGGTTATTGATTATACACAAGAAGATTTTACGCAAATTGGTGAAAATTACGATATTATTTTTGAAGCAGTAGGGAAGATTCCATTTTCAAAACGAAAAACAAAATTAACTAAATCGGGTGTTTATATAAACGTACTTGCAATGTCAAGCCACTATAAATTAAAAGTTGAAGACTTGATTTTCCTAAAATACCTCTGTGAAGCAGGAGAGTTGAAATCAGTAATTGACAAACGATACCATTTTGAACAAATTGTAGAAGCTCACAGGTACGTTGATAAAGGTCACAAAAAAGGAAATGTAGTTATAACATTTGTTTGATTAAAAACAAAAATAATTATAAAAAACTATAACACACAAGTTTTTTAATTACACCTAATTAGAGTGTGTTTATAAAGTCCTATATTTTTTGCTCGATTTTATAAAAAAC
>JACDZH010000426.1 GCA_013426815.1 Paludibacter sp. | reverse complement strand
AGGGAGAAGTGCTGGTAAAGGTTGGGAAACTTCGGTATTGCAAGGTCTGTTTCAGATAAGGGGGCATGCCAAAATGTCAGGGTGAGGATTCAGCTCCCCAGATACCGTCTTGTTGGGCATCACATTCAAGGAAAGCGTATGACTGATGGCTCGCTAATTAATAACCCGTGGTTTGTTTTGGGTTCTTCCCTGTTATCCGGTGTGATCGCAGTAATCATTTCGACTTGCTGTTACCGAAATTTTGAGAAACGCAAGGTGAAGCTCGATTGCTTTCGTCGTTTGCTTGGCGCAAGGTATGCCCTTACTAATGGTCAGCACTCGGCAGGTGTCACTGAAGCATTTTTCATAGCGCTTAACGAAGCAGTTGTCATCTATTCAGACACGCCTTCCGTCATCTCTGCACTGAAAACACTCCAAGCCGAGCTACAGCGGAATGAACGATTCGAAGATAACGTTGTTACTTTATTTCGCGCCATGGCTGACAACCTCAATATTGATCGCGAAACCCTTAATGACTCTTTTTTCCTAAAGCCTTTTAAACCGATGCCATGAGGACTCCTATGCCAAAAAAAAATCAATTAACCGGATCGCCATAATGCGGCATTTTTCCCTGTAACCACCATGCTTGACGGCCGGTTAATTCACACGATATTGATGGCCGGCTGGTCTGTATCGATTGGCTGAAACGCAAAAAAGGATTGAACCCGGAACCGGGTTTCAATCCTTTTTTGCGTTGGCGAGGCTGAAATCCAGAGGCGCGTCGTTTGTCCCTGGTATCCCATCTTGCGGCGCCGTGGATTACGGCGAAGTCATCAGTTCATGCTGGGCTTAGGCTGCGCGTTGGCGCACTGATCGCAGAGCCCGGTAAATTCAATGTGATGGCTCAGGATCAGGTAGTGACTCGACTGTGCCGCTGATTCGTTAATGCTTTGCTGGACCGGCATATCAACGTCGTTCACCTTTCCGCACTGGATGCAGCGAACGTGGTAGTGGGGTGTTACCACGGCGTCGAAACGCTTCTGGGTGCCCCCCACTTCCAGTTTCAGGATTAGGCCGGTTTCGGACATCAACTCAAGATTTCTATACACCGTCCCCAGGCCGATACGGGGAAGACGTTTGCGGACCATATCATAGACTTCATTGGCAGTTGGGTGTGAGGTCACCTTGAAAAGTTCTTCAAGGATAACTTGACGCTGGGTGGTCAGGCGCATGGGGGTAATTTCGTGCATGAAAGGTCCTGTTTCTGATGAAAAGAGGGTGATGGGAGGGTTTATTGCCTGGTAACGTATCTCAACTTGAGGGGAAAAACAAGGGGAATCTCTTGCCATCGAAAGACTGGAATGGCTCATGTTCATTGAGTTGCAGCATGCAGACTGAGGTGATGCCGATGGCCTCAGTGGCGGTTGATCGGGGAAGGCAGGGATTGAATCATTCTTTCTGCCACCGGGCGATGCGGTCTGGAAGATGTCGGGATGTATTAGTGCCTTACAGATTCTATTCTTGTTATTTTTGCAAGAATAGAATCTGCGAAAGGCACTTATCCCGTTTATCGGGGTTAGTCGAGAAAAGGGTTGAAATAGCCAAGACGAAGGGCAGGGAATTTTTGCTGC
>JACDZH010000063.1 GCA_013426815.1 Paludibacter sp. | reverse complement strand
ATCACGCTGAATAACAGCGATATATAATATTAATCGAAATAAAGTCTAATCAATATTTACTTTTGTTCGTTGTTATACCACAGGGTTTTTATGTACACTTTCAACAAAACTGTACATAATATATTGTATAAAAATGCATTTTTACATTCTATTGTGTATGACTATAAATTTTTAGAGTTGAAAAGTAATAAATCGGCATTTTTTAGGTGGATTGAAGCAAAAAAAATAGTACTTTTGCAATTCAATTCAAAAAAGATAAAACTATCAAATAAATATAAAAGATTGAAGTATGAAAAAGCATAATTTTAGTGCAGGACCATCTATACTACCCCGAGAAGTAATTGAAAAAACATCTCAAGCAGTATTGGATTTTAATGGTTCAGGATTGTCAGTTTTGGAAATAAGTCATCGATCGAAAGATTTTGAAGCGGTAATAGCCGAAGCTGTTGCACTTTTCAAAGATTTGCTGAATATTCCCGAAGGTTATTCGGTTCTGTTCCTTGGTGGTGGTGCCAGTATGCAATTCTGTATGGTTCCATTTAACCTATTCGAAAAGAAAGCTGCTTATTTAAATACTGGTGTTTGGGCTAACAAAGCAATGAAAGAAGCCAAAGGATTTGGCGAAACCATTGAAGTTGCCTCTTCCAAAGATGCCAATTACACTTTTATTCCAAAAAATTATGTGATTCCTACTGATGTTGATTATTTTCACATTACTACCAATAATACAATTTACGGAACAGAGATACTAACCGACATCGATTCTCCAGTACCATTAGTTGCCGATATGTCCTCCGATATATTTTCACGTCCATTGGATGTTTCAAAATATGGTATTATTTACGGTGGTGCTCAAAAAAATCTGGCCCCAGCCGGACTTGCATTTGTGATTGTGAAAGACGAATTGTTAGGAAAAGTTACCCGCTATATTCCTAGTATGTTAAATTATAAAACTCATATTGCCGATGGTTCAATGTTTAATACTCCTCCGGTACTACCCATTTATACGGCAATGGAAACTTTACGTTGGTTGAAAGCAAATGGAGGTTTGGTTGAAATGGAAAAGAAGAATATCGCCAAAGCCGAATTGCTTTATAATACTATCGATAATAGTAAGATTTTTGTGGGAACAGCTTTCAAGGAAGACCGCTCACGCATGAATGTATGTTTCGTTATGCAACCCCAATACAAGGAACTTGAACCTGATTTCTTAAAATTTGCTACTACAGCAGGTATGGATGGAATAAAAGGTCACCGCTTAGTAGGTGGTTTCCGTGCTTCTATTTACAATGCAATGCCTATCGAAAGCGTTCAAGCATTGATTGATTGCATGCAAGAATTTGAAAAACAACATTAATTTGTCAAAAAGACTATGGACAACGGTCAAACACCGTCGTCAATTTTCTGTCGACTGTACACATAGAAAAAATGAAAGTTTTAATTGCTACAGATAAACCGTTTGCAAAAATTGCAGTTGCCGGTATACGCTTTGAAGTGGAAGCAGCCGGTTTTGAATTGGCATTGCTCGAAAAATATACCGAAAAACAACAATTGTTGGACGCTGTTGTAGATGCCGATGCCATTATTATTCGCAGCGATATTATCGATGCTGAAGTGATAGCCGCAGCCAAAAAAATGAAAATTGTTGTTCGTGCCGGTGCCGGTTACGACAATATAGATCTCGATGCGGCAAGTGATTCGGGCGTTTGTGTGATGAATACTCCAGGACAAAATGCCAATGCAGTTGCCGAATTGGTTTTCGGAATGTTGATTTATGCAGTTCGCAATTTCTATAATGGAACATCTGGAACTGAATTGATGGGCAAAAAGCTTGGAATTCATGCTTACGGAAATGTTGGACGTAATGTTGCCCGAATTGCCAAAGGTTTTGGAATGGATTTGTATGCTTATGATGCATATTGTCCCGAAACAATTATGATGAATGATGCTATCAAGCCTATGAAATCTGTTGAGGATTTATATGCCACTTGCGATATAGTTTCAGTTCATATACCTGCAACATCCGAAACTAAGAAATCTATTAATGCAGCATTGTTAAATCTAATGCCAAAAGGAGCAGTATTGGTAAATACAGCTCGCAAAGAAGTGATTGACGAAGCCGAAATGGTTGAATTTATGACAACTCATCGTGATTTCAAATATGTTACAGATATTTTACCAGGAAATGATGTAGAAATGACAGAAAAATTTGCAGGACGCTATTTTACTACTCCTAAAAAAATGGGTGCGCAAACTTCCGAAGCTAATATCAATGCCGGAATTGCTGCTGCAAAACAAATTGTGGATTTTATCAAAAATAGAAATGCCCAATACAAAGTGAATAAATAAACAAAATAATTATAATACTTCAACCTCCTCAAAAAAAGAAGATTTTTGAGGCGGTTGCTTTTATATTTTTGTTCGGTTGATAATGGCTTATGAAATAATCATAATTCATTGATTCATTTCATTTTCAATCCCGATTGCTATCTGGACAAATTTTCAAATTATTGCAATAGTATCTTTCTTTATTGAAACACTAAATCTTCTCAATCTTAATATCTCTGATCATCAGTTGAATAGTCGTATTACCGTTGAAATTATTTTCTTCTAAAGTGTAACAGATATCTAGCGGATTCAAAGCTTTCAGATGTGCATTATATTCATGCATTCTGAATGCAATACCATTAATTACGTTTTCGGAACTTGAATCGACTAGTTCCAATTTTAAATGTTCCTGATCTTTACCAACCAACCGACTAGTCCCAAAATCGAATACTTTTTTTGAAGCAAAAATTGGTTTCATATTGCCCGGACCAAAAGGTGCAAATTGTTTTAATACTCGGAAAAATTTAGGTGTAATGTCCTTGAATTCAAGCAATGAATCGATATCAATTTGTGGATAAGTTTGTTCTTCTAGAATATTTTCGGAAACGAATTTTTCGAAACGTTCGGTAAAAGCAGGAATATTTTCTTCTTTCATCGAAAGTCCGGCAGCATACATGTGACCACCAAATGTTTCGAGCAAATCACGGCATGAATCTATGGCTTTATAAATATCGAAACCCTGAACAGAACGGGCAGAACCTGAAGCCAGGCCATTCGAATTGGCAAGTACAATGGATGGTTTATAAAATTCTTCGGTTAAACGCGAAGCCACAATACCTATTACACCTTTGTGCCAATCGGCTTTATGAACGACTATTGATTTTCTGTTTTTATAACGTTTATCCGTTTCAATAATTGTAATAGCCTCATCAGTAATTATTTTGTCCAGATCTTTGCGGTCATTGTTATAATCATTGATGGTGTCGCTTTTTTCCTTCGCAAATACATGATCGCCCGAAACCAATAATTCCACCACTTCTGAAGCTTGTTTCATTCTACCCGAAGCATTGATTCGTGGTCCAATTTTAAAAACAATATCACTAATTGTGATTTCTTTATCAGCCAAACCACAAACGTCAATAATACCTTTCAAACCTACACTGGGATAGGAATTGATTTGTTTGAGTCCAAAAAAAGCCAGAATGCGGTTTTCACCTGTCATGGGAACTATATCAGAAGCAATGCTCAGAGCCAATAAATCAAGTAAAGTTGTTAGTTGCACAAAATCAATGTTGTTGGCAATGGCAAATGCTTGCATGAGTTTGAATCCAACACCACAACCTGAGAGATGTTTATAGGGATAATTGCAATCGTCGCGTTTAGGATCTAGAACGGCAATAGCAGGTGGTAAAATGGCATCCGGTGTGTGATGGTCACATATAATGAAATCGACTCCCGAATCTGAAGCATATTTTACCTTTTCCACCGCTTTAATCCCGCAATCGAGAGCAATAATAAGTTTAAAATCATTGGCAACAGCGAAATCAATTCCCTGAATTGAAATCCCATATCCTTCGGTATAGCGGTCGGGAATGTAAAAATCGATATTGGTGTAAAATTGTTTTAAAAATTTGTAGACCAATGAAACCGAGGTAGTTCCATCTACATCGTAATCACCATAAACAAGAATTTTCTGATTACAATGCATAGCCACTGTTAAGCGGTCAACTGCTTTTTGCATATCAGACATTAGAAATGGGTCGTGTAAATCAGCCAAATCGGGTCGAAAAAAACTACGTGCATCTTCATAAGTAATAATTTCACGCTGAACCAATAATTGGGCAAGTATTGGGCTAATACTCAATTCGTCGGCAATTTTTTTCTGGGTTTCAATTTGTCTATTGGTAAGGGTTCTGTAAATCCAGGTGTTTATCATTGTATGTTATTTTTTAATACTTTGGTGGCTCTGACAAAGATATGAATGAGTTATATCTTATATAATACAAAATAGGTCAGTACACAATATAAAATTATTGCTTAGATGCGACAGTTTTACAAGAAAAACAATTATCAATCAATAATTTCAATTACTTTTGTAATCGGAGAAAATAAACTTTTCTTATCAATCTTTTAAATAAATAATTCAACATCAGTTGAAAAGTTGTTTTTCATTGCTGTAAAGGTATAATAAATATTTTAATTGAACAAAAAATGCATCTGAAGTATTTCCGAATGACCTGATTCAATTTACGTTAGTTACGAAAATTAATAGAAATTCAAGTTTCTTAAATATTGTTCATTTCACAGAATAAATTACAATATTTTACGTTTAGTATTACGCATTAGTGAAATCCTTAACAAAATAAAGAGAAAGTTGATAATGAAGTTGAAATTTAGAAATTTGAAATTTCTTCGGATTGAAAGATATATTAAATTATGGATCAACGAATATGCATGATGAAATAAAAAGGGCATTAGATATTTTGCGAAACGGTGGAGTAATTCTTTATCCGACCGACACAGTTTGGGGTTTGGGTTGTGATGCAACCAATGAAAATGCTGTGAAACGTATTTTTGAAATTAAAAAACGCGTTGATTCTAAAGCATTACTCGTTTTAGTGGAAAGTTCCGCAAGAATTCAGTCATACATTGAAGATGTTCCCGAATTGGTCTGGGAATTAATTGAATTCACCGAAAAACCATTAACTATTATTTATCCAGATGCTAAAAATCTGGCTGCTAATTTGTTAGCTGAAGATGGTTCCGTTGGAATTAGGGTTACAAACGAAACTTTTTCAAACAAACTGTGCGCTCAATTCCGAAAACCAATTGTTTCCACTTCTGCCAATGTAAGTGGAGATGAAACTCCTTCAAGTTTTAGCCAAATATCTGAAGAAATAAAATCGACTGTGGATTATATTGTTAATTTCAGACAAAATGATCTTTCAGCTCCTAAGCCTTCATCTATTATAAAATTTGAGAAAGGAAATGTTTTTAATTTGATTAGAGAATAAAGAACCACAGGTTGAATATGAATAAAAACCGACTCTTACAAAAATATTTGACTTTTGATGTATTTGCCTCGCTTATTGTGTGGGTGTTGTTTGTTATTTTTCGCAAAACGATAAATAATATTCAAATTTTTGAAGGCGCCCGAATTTTTATTCCTAGCTACGATTATCTGACGAGTGTGCTTTTTTTCCCCATCTGCTGTTTATTCGTACATTACCTATCTGGATTTTATTTACATCCCTATAAAAAATCACGTATTAATCTCATATTTAATACATTGGCATCTTCTGCAATTATTTCAATTTCTGTTTTCTTTGCCATTAAATTAGGTGACGTGGTAGTTTCGTTTCAATATTTTTATTATTCTTTGTTGGTCTTGTTTAGTTTGTTGTTTGGGTTTACTTATTTCATTAGGGCAGTTATTTTTTCGCAAGTACGAAATAATTTCAAAATAAAAAAATGGACAATCAATACACTTATTATTGGAACAGGAAATAATGCCCTCAAAATTGCAAATGATTTAGAAAAACATGCCAAACAAAATACTGTGATTGGTTTTGTTGCAACACATAAGCAAACCGGTGTTCCGCCCGAAAAAATATTGGGTAATATAACACAAATTGCTAATATTATTGAGAAATATAATATTCAGGAAACCATTATTGTGCTTGATAATTCTGCAGATGAAATACAACTATTTAAGGTTATAAATTTATTATTTAAATTTAATATTTCTATCCAATTTACGCCCAGGCTATACGAAATTTTGATTGGGAGTGCCAAAATAACTCAAAAGGGAATCATTCCCTTGGTGAGTATTACAAATCCTTCTATATCCGATTGGGAATCAAGTATTAAACGCTTTTCTGATATTATAGTTTCAGTTATTTCTCTTATTATACTTTCTCCTTTTATGGTGTATTTTGTTATTAAAATAAAATTAGATTCCAAAGGACCAGTTTTTTACAGACAGGAGCGTATTGGTAGGTTAGGAAAACCATTTAATATTCTTAAATTCAGGACAATGTACATGGGGTCTGAAAATGGTACACCTCGCTTAAGTAGTTCGAATGATGATAGAATAACACCTGTAGGCAGAATTTTAAGAAAATATCGTATTGATGAAATTCCACAATTTTGGAATATTTTAAAGGGAGACATGAGTTTAGTTGGACCACGCCCAGAACGAAGGTTTTATATCAATCAAATTATTGAAGAAGCTCCTTATTATTGCTTGTTGTATAAAATCAGACCAGGATTAACCTCTTGGGGACCAATTAAAATTGGTTATTCCGATACTATAGAAAAGATGATTGAACGACTGAATTATGATATTATTTATATGGATAATATGTCGCTAGTCGAAGATTTTAAAATTTTAATTTATACTTTCGAGATAATTTTCAGAGGAAAAGGGGTTTAACCAATTATCAAAAATGTGATATTCCTATCGTACATCAACTCTTTTTTATATCTTTGTTGTCAGATTTTAAAATTAGATGGAAAATAAGAGTTGGTATTTGAAAATGCTTGCCTGGCGTGAATTACACATTAATCAGCGGCAGTTTATTCTTATTTTAAGTTTTGTAGTAGGACTTTTTGCTGCAGTTGCCGCATTTTTACTAAAATCAGCCATTCATCTTATTCATCATTTACTTACCGAAGGTTTTAGTCGTTATCATGTCAATTACTGGTACCTTGTTCTTCCCGCCATTGGAATTTTAATTACTTATCTGTTTGTTGTCTATATAGTTAAAGATGATATCAATCATGGTGTTACACGTATTTTGTATGCCATATCGCAACGAAAAAGTATTCTCAAACTTCACAATGTATGGACATCGCTGGTGGGAAGCTCTATCACCATTGGGTTTGGTGGATCTGTTGGTGCCGAAGCCCCCATTGTACTTACAGGTTCTGCCATAGGTTCAAATCTTGGTAAGTTTTTCAAAATGGACCAAAAAACCCTCATGTTATTGGTTGGTTGTGGTGCTGCTGGTGCCATTGGGGGTATTTTCAAAGCACCAATAGCCGGTTTGGTTTTTACCCTCGAAGTGTTGATGCTGGATATGACACTCACAGCCATTGTACCATTACTTATATCATCGGTTACAGCCACTGCATTGTCCTATTTTTTATCAGGAAGTTCCTTTACATTTCAGTTTAGTAATTATGAACCTTTTACCATATCACGTATTCCTTATTTAATTTTACTTGGAATTATATGTGGCTTGGTTTCGCTTTATTTTACACGTGGTATGAACTGGTTGGAATCTTTCTTTCGCAAATTTAAAAACCCTTATACCAAATTAGCCGTTGGTGGTGTAACTTTAAGTTTACTTATTTTTCTTTTTCCACCGCTTTATGGCGAAGGTTATGATACAATCGTAGCTTTACTAAATGGTCAATCTGCATCGGTACTCGATCGCAGTTTCTTTCTCGAACTGGGTGATAGTCTCTGGGTTTTGATAACTTATCTGGTTCTAATTATTATTCTGAAAATTCTTGCTTCTACTGCTACGACAAGTGCCGGAGGTGTGGGCGGAATTTTTGCACCCTCATTGTTTATTGGTTGTTTGACAGGTTTTGTGGTTTCACGATTGTTCAATTATTTCGGATTTTTTGTGCCAGAAGAAAATTTTGCATTGGCAGGAATGTCGGGACTTATGTCGGGGGTAATGCATGCACCACTCACCGGAATCTTCTTAATTGCAGAACTTACAGGCGGTTATAATTTGTTTATGACGCTAATGATAGTCTCTACAATTTCATATCTTACAATTATCTTGTTTGAGCCCCATAGTTTATACGCTATGAGGTTGGCCCAAAAAGGTGAATTGCTTACCCATCACAAAGATAAAGCTGTTCTCACTTTATTGAAAATGGAAAATGTAATTGAAACCGATCTGACAGAATTGTTACCAAAAATGACTTTGGGAGAATTGGTGAAAATTATTTCACAATCGAAACGGAATATATTTCCGGTTGTTAACCCCGATACACGGATTTTAATGGGAGTTGTTCTGCTTGACGAAGTCCGCAATATTATGTTCTGTCCCGAATATTATCAACGTTTTACTGTGCAGAAATTGATGGTTTCACCACCTGCCACAATAAACGAAAATTTAGCTATGGAAAAGGTAATGGAGATTTTTGAAGACAGTGGTGCATGGAATTTGCCGGTGGTTGACAATCAAAATAGATATATCGGGTTTGTGTCAAAATCAAAAATATTTAACTCTTACCGACATGTGCTGGTGCATTTTTCGGACGAATAATCTATTGAAATACTATTTTTTCATTTACAATTTGCAATTTGTTCGTGAAAATTGGATGTGCAAAAATTAACCTTTTAAACTCTCAAACTCTTAAACTCTCAAACTATTTTTTAATATGACAAAGCAAAAACTTACCTATACCGAAGCAGTTGCTGAATTGGAACAAATTTTGGCTGAACTGGAGAATAATGCAGAAGTGAATATGGATGTTATTGCCGAAAAAGTGAAACGGGCAGCCGTTTTAATGGAATTTTGCAAAAAGCAATTGCATGAGTTAGATGACGAACTTGAAAAGATGATAGAACAACTCGACTAAGTGGTTTTATTCCAAAATGGTGATTTCCTTTTGTCTCAATCGGGCATATTTTTCGTGCAAATGAATCATCTGATTTACAGCTTTGTCCATTCCGTTTTTACCGCTATAGTCATTTATAATCAATAATAAACGGGTTGTTCCCTCCGAAATTTTTGTACGTTCATTGTCACTGGTTGGTGTGCCGATACCACCAACTTCGTCCCTGTAAATTGGCAAACCTTCTACATTCAACAAGCCACGACCGATTGCTTCAAATTCTTCTTCCGATGTTCCCACTCCCAATCGTATTTCTCCTTGAATTTTATCACCATCAAATCCACCAATAGAGAATCCACTGCAGATAGAAACAAGGTTGATAATATCTACCAGCATACTCACTTTATAAATTGGAATTCCCCGAACAATTCTGCGGCACAATGCTTCAGCTGATGGTCGGTAACGATTCGGGTCTTTGCCAAGTGCTTTATAAATTTTTCGTGTAGCGGAAATTTCAGGTCGTTTATTGATTTCCTTCAATGTAAAAGTGGCTGAAATGTGTTTTATTTCAGCTTCCATTTCACTCCATAAGCTGGTTGAAGTTTCAGAATTTTCAACTTCGCAGGTAATAATTCCCAGCACCAGTTGTGGACATGATTCTCTGATCTTTGTTGAGATTTCAATATTCATATCTTCTATTAACCCATTAACCCATTTTTCAACATGATACCACTCAACATTCGTCCCGATTTTATCCCAAGCCTTCGTGCAGAGAAAAAATGTTCTTGTTGGCTGAACGTGCAAATTCCCGATATTTCTATATGATTTTTCAATACGCCAACTTTTTCTAAAGATAGTTGGTTGGCTTTCCACAAATCGAGGTAAAATACATTATTTCTGTCGATTATAATTTCGGAAATGTCAAACCCTGCCATTTCAAAATTCTCTACCACTTCTTTTCCAACTACGTACACATCGGGCGAAATTGAAGGACCAATCACAACCAAAATATCTTCAGGTTTTGATTTATAATTTTCCATTAAAGTTTGAAGTGTCATTTCGGCAATTCGAGCGCAGGTTCCACGCCAACCTGCATGGGCTACTGCTATTACTTTTTTTACAGGGTCGTAAAATAAAATGGGTACACAGTCGGCAGTAGTTACTCCAATACAAATTCCCGAAAGTTGTGTAAATAAAGCATCAACACCATTAAGATATTTTGATTGTTCATCAGACTTTAGATTAATAAATGTCTCGTCGATTTCATAAATTACAGTTCCATGTGTTTGAAAGGGAATGATTAATTTGTCTGCGGCAACGCCAAGATAATGACACAATTTTTGTTTGTTATGAGCAAAACTGGTCGCCTCATCGCCCAAAAACGGACTTAAATTGAATGATGCATAATTGCCCACACTTACACCACCTTGTCGGCTCGTGCAAAAATGGGCAATTTCATTATATTGATTCAATAATTGATAGTTGATAACTGTCAACTGTTCGTTGTTAGAGTTCATCCCATCCAATTCCTTTGTATTTACTTAAATCGTCGTCTTCGTCCTCATCTTCGTTGTCTTCCAATTCTTCATCCTCTTCTTCAACATCATGATACGTAACTTTTATGGGTCGATGTTTTAATTCCACCACCATATTCGATTCCTTATTTATTTCGGTCCAAATCAAATCTTTCAGTTCGGTAAGTCCCAATCCGCTAAGTGACGAAATAAATACAGTCTTTATGTCTTTTGGAATCAATTTTTTAATTTCTTCCATCAACTCGCTATCCAGCAGATCACATTTGGTAATTGCCAGAATGCGTTGTTTGTCAACTAATTCCGGATTGTATTGTTTCAATTCATTCAGAAGAATATCAAATTCTTTAATAATGTCATCGCTATCAGCCGGAATCATAAATAACAAAATGGAATTTCGTTCAATATGACGTAAAAAGCGCAATCCCAAACCACGTCCTTCGGCAGCACCTTCTATAATGCCCGGAATATCAGCCATCACAAACGATTTGTTGTCGCGGTAAGCCACAATTCCCAGATTAGGGACCAATGTTGTAAACGGATAATCGGCAATTTCGGGCTTTGCTGCCGAAATAACGGATAGCAAAGTTGATTTTCCGGCATTCGGAAAACCTACCAATCCAACATCTGCCAATACTTTAAGTTGAAGAATAATGGTTTTTTCGATACTTGGTTCTCCGGGTTGCGAAAAGCGTGGTGTTTGGTTGGTGGCTGTGCGGAAATGCCAGTTTCCTTGTCCACCACGTCCACCGGCAAATAATATCACTTCTTGTCCATCTTCGGTAATATCGCAAAGATATTCGCCGGTTTCGGCATCGTAAACTACAGTTCCACAAGGCACTTCGATTATTTTGTCGGCACCTTCTTTGCCAAAACTACGGCTTCTGGCGCCACCTTCGCCATCTTCGGCATGAATATTTCGGGCATATTTCAGGTGAATCAGTGTCCAGTGGTTTTTGCTTCCCCGCAAAATGATATGTCCACCACGTCCGCCATCTCCACCGTCAGGACCACCTTTTTGAGTCAGTTTATCGCGGTATAAATGTTTTGAACCAGGTCCACCTTTGCCCGAACGACAATATATTTTTACGTAATCAACAAAGTTTGAACTTGCCATGGTTTTATTTTTTTTTCAAAATTAATAACTCAGTATTATTAATGCACTGATTATTAATATTTGTGATGAGAGTTTTATTGCACTTTTGAATCCATTACAGTGCAAATTCGTGCAAAAATTTCATCTATTGTTCCCATACCGTCGATGGCGGCATATCTGTTTAGTTTTTTGTAAAATTCACTTACCGGTGCGGTTTTCATTTCGTACACTTCTAAGCGTTTTTTGATGGTTTCGAGGTTATCATCGCAACGCCCGGAAGTTTCACCACGTTTCAGTAAACGACAAATTAATTCCTTATCATCCACCTTTAAGTCAATTAAAACGGCAATTTCTTTGTTTACACCGTTCATTAGTATTTCCAAAGCTTCCGCCTGCGCCACGGTGCGCGGAAATCCGTCTAAAATTACACCGTTTATTTCTTCAGCTTGTTCTTCAATTGACTTCGACAGAATATCGATTATCATTTTATCGGGCACTAAATTGCCATTTACAATATAACTTTCGGCTATTAGTCCAAGTTCAGTTCTTTCGGCAATTTCCCTCCGTAACAATTCACCGGTCGACAAATGTTCCAATGTATATTTTTCAACAATTAAATCACTTTGTGTTCCTTTGCCACAGCCCGGTGCGCCACAAATAATAATATTCAACATATAAGTTTTTGCTATTTACTTCTTACTATTTACTAATCAACAACAGTGTAAATATCTTTCAAATTTCTTCCATATCCATCATAATCCAATCCATAACCAACAATAAAATTGTTTGGAATTTTCATAGCCACATAATCAACGGTAATGTCACGTTGTAATGCATCCGGTTTTTGTAAAAAAGTGGCAATTTTTATTTCTTTGGCACCTTTGGCACGTAGCGAGCCCAAAATGCGTTCCATGGTAATACCGGTATCCACAATGTCTTCAACTACCACCACTGTTCTGCCAACTACACTCTCATTCAAACCAATAATTTCCTTTACAGTTCCGGTGGTGTACAATCCATCGTACGACGAAAGTTTGATAAAAGTGATTTCGCATGGGAAATTAACGATTTTCATCAAATCGCCGGCAAACATAAATGCGCCATTGAGAATGCAGATAAAAAGTGGATTTGTATCGGCTAAATCCCTGTTGATGTCTTCTGCCACCCTGCGAACTGTTGCAAGAATTTCGGTTTCGGGAATGGATAGGGCAAATTTTTTGTCTTTAATCTGAATCGTGTTCATAGTAGTTATGATGTTTATTATTACAAATAAGCATTAAAAATGGAAGCATCTAAAAAATAGGTTTTTAACTTATTCCTTACTTCGAAACCGAGATGATTTTTTTTACTAAAAAACAATGGGATCAGGTTTGGAAATATTGCGGCAATGTAGATTGATTTGGCAAAAGTACAAAAAAACATTCGTTTCTGAAATAATTTAAAAATCATATTTTGTAATTGTGTTACTTTGTGTTTGGTATGATAAAGTATACCAAAAATCATTTTTTTTGCCATAGTTTCTGTTATAAATTGCTTAACTTTGAAACAAAATGCGTTACTTTGTAATGATAATTATTGGATGTTCCCTCTAAAATTACAGTAGATTTAATATGCACAAAATCAATAAAATAGCAAGTTCATCGACCATCGATTTTTTTACAGCCAATACTGCCTCTGTCTTGCCTTTGCCATTGATTGAAGGTGGTATCTCAGCCGGTTTTCCAAGTCCGGCACAGGATTATATCGATTTAAAAATTGACTTAAACAAGGAGTTGATTACCAATCCATCCAGCACTTTTTTTGGTCGGGTGAAAGGCTCTTCGATGAAAGATGCGGGTATTTTGGAAGGTGACATTTTGGTTATCGACAAAAGTATCGAACCGCGAGACGGTGACACCGCAGTTTGTTTTATTGATGGAGAATTTACACTTAAATATATCAAAATTGAAAAGGATGCAGTTTATTTAGTCCCCGCTAACAGTGAATTTCAACCACTGAAAGTAACCGAAGAAAATAATTTCTGTATTTGGGGCGTGGTAACTTATTCTATTAAAAATCACAAGAAAAAGAGTTGATTATTGTTAAGTTTATAACCAATTATGTACGGACTTATCGATTGCAATAATTTCTACGCTTCGTGCGAACGGGTTTTTAATCCTTTGCTCAACGGTAAACCTATCGTGGTTCTTTCCAACAACGATGGTTGTGTGATTGCACGTTCAACCGAAGCCAAAGTGTTGGGAATTCCAATGGGAGAACCTGCTTACAAATTGAAAGCGTTGATAGAAACTAATCAGGTTTATGTTTTTTCGTCCAATTATGTTTTGTATGGCGATATGTCGCATCGGGTGATGAACACCATAGCCGAATTTGCTCCCGAAATGGAAGTTTATTCCATCGATGAGGCATTTATCCTGCTCGACGGATTTGAAATTATTGATTTAAAAGTATATGGACAGAAAATGGTACGAACTGTTACGCGAAATACCGGAATCCCTGTTAGTTTAGGCATAGCACCTACCAAAACCCTGGCAAAAGTAGCCAACAAATTTGCCAAAAAGTATAAAAACTACAAAGGCGTTTGCATTATCGATACCGATGAAAAACGGGAGAAAGCATTGAAATTGACCGATATTGGCGATGTGTGGGGAATAGGACGCCGATATGCCAAAACCTTGCGCTATCACAGCATAAATACTGCCTGGGATTTTACACAACGCACCAAAAGTTGGGTACGACACACCATGGGCGTAGTGGGCGAACGGACATGGCTGGAATTGTGTGGTACATCTTGTTTGGAAATGGAAACACCTTCCGACAAAAAATCGATTTGCACTTCGCGCAGTTTTGGCGAACGGCTTACTGAATTTGCTCCAATTTCCGAAGCTGTTTCCAATTTTGCAGCCGGTTGTGCCGAAAAATTGCGCAAACAACATTCCTATGGTTGCGTGCTTACCGTTTTTATTCATACCAACCCTTTTGCCACCAATCAGGCACAATACTATAACCAAACCGTGATGCAACTTCCGGTTCCTACCAACGACACGACTGAATTGATTGATTATGCATTGCGTGGATTGCGTACTATTTTTGCCGAAGGCTATCGCTACAAAAAAGCCGGCGTTATTGTGAGCGAAATTGTTCCCGAACGACCGCTACAAGGGGATTTGTTCGATACCCGCAATCGTGAAAAGTTCAGTAAGGTCATGTGCGTAATGGATAGCCTTAATGCATCCTATGGCAGACAAAAAGTAAAAATTGCTGCACAAGGTTTCGACCGGAAATGGAAACTGAAAAACGAAAAACTTTCGCCATGCTTTAGTACAAATTTAAGTGATGTGCTACAAGTAAATGCAAAAGAATAGCGGACAAGGAAAAATCATCAAATATGTTTAACTTAAAAAAACTTTATTAACTTTGTCGGTCAGTTGTAGTGTTGTACAATAGTTGATATATCGAAGATTAATCAACTTATGCTTATTGCAAGAATAAAACTGTTGATAAACAGACATATACATTGGTGTAGGTCAGAAATTTAAAGAAATTTATACATAATTGGATTCAGATTTAAAATGAAATATTCAAAAATTAGAGAAGAAGAACTAAAAAATAAAGTTGCTCAAGAGTATTTTTGGATATACGATTGCACTAAAATAGTTGGAAATGTCGACTTTTGTGTTTGTATGCACCAAAGCCAAAAAGAGTTATTTGAACAGGAATCAATTTTTTGGGCTGAAGCCGAAAAAGGTTCTTCGGACATTTACTACTCTATTGTTCAACTTATTCTGACAATTGGGAGAGCACGGACGTTTGATAAATTTTTGCCACCTCCTATGCTTGGTGCTTTTGATGGTGAAAAAATTGCCTTTATTCTATATAATGAAATTCACGACATTTTTTATCAAAACGATTTCAACTGGAATGTAACCTCATCGGATTACAACACCAAAGAGTTTAAATTAATACATGAGAAGGTTAAGACTATCATTGACCAGAAAACCTTGTTATTCAATTATGAAAAAGATGACAAAGAGCTTCGCAGATTTATTAAAAACAATTTTGTGGTTGGCAAATTTGGTTTTACTAAGACTAAGATAGATAAAAACAATTTCATGGTAATTTACAACAAATGGCTGCAAGTTGTAAAGCCTACCATTGCTGTAAGATGGGATTTGATAAAAAAATCTGAAAGTTTGATTGATGGTGATTTTTATTTAGCTGATTTACTATCGCTCGAAAATGAAAGTTTGAAGGATAAATTATCGGTGTATCTAAGAAAAGACCACTACGAATTGGATCGAGTTTTAGATGAATTGGGTATGTTTCAAGTAAAAAGTGCTTTTTTTACTGATAAGCAAGTTGCACACACTCAATTTTGGAACCGATACGACCGACCACCAAAAGAAGAATATTGGGATTACATTGTTGAACGAAGAGATTTGCTTGTACCACAAGATGTTCGTGAGCGAAAAGGCAGTTTTTTTACTCCTCAAATTTGGGTTGAACTTTCACAAAAATACCTGACCGAAGTATTGGGCGATGATTGGCAAGACGAATATTATATATGGGATTGTGCTGCCGGTACGGGAAACTTATTGGCAGGACTTACAAACAAATACAACATTTGGGCTTCTACACTTGACAAACAAGACGTGGAAGTAATGCACGACCGGATTAAAAACGGTGCAACCCTCTTGGATGACCATGTTTTTCAGTTCGATTTTCTTAACGATGAATTTACCAAGTTACCAAAACCCCTGCAAGAAATAATTAACGACTCTGAAAAACGGAAAAAGTTAGTAATATACATTAATCCTCCTTATGCGGAGGCTAGTAATAACCTGAGTTCGGGATAAGAATTTTAAAATTCAATTGATAATTGAGGTGA
>JACDZH010000425.1 GCA_013426815.1 Paludibacter sp. | reverse complement strand
GGCCAGCATTCATGGTAAGTACTGCATCAACTTTGGATGCTGAATAGTTACTTTTTATTAATGATTAAAAGATAGCAGATGGTACATTCAGCGTTCTTTCATGCTGACTGCGTATCTCAAACGTTCACGACCGGGCTGGATCGATTCGTTCACATTTCCTGGAGGAAATTTTCCTGATATGAAAACTGTAGTTTCTTTTATTGTTGTCCTTGGCCTGCTTATTTTTGTCCATGAGTTGGGTCATTTTCTTTTTGCCAAGCTGTTCAAGGTCAAGGTCCTCAAGTTTTCACTGGGATTTGGCCCCAAAGTCTTCGGGAGAACCTATGGCGACACCGAGTATCTGATCAGCGCCTTTCCCCTGGGCGGATATGTGAAGATGTGTGGAGAAAACCCAGACGAGCAGGACGTCTCGGCGGAAGACAGGAAGGGATCTTTTGCCCACAAGTCCGTATGGCAGCGATTTCTTATCGTTCTCGCCGGGCCCATCTTTAATCTGCTGTTTGCCCTTGTCCTGTTTTGCGGGCTCTTTATTGCCATTGGTGTTCCCACGTCCCAGGAGACAACCACCATTGGGCAGATAATCGAGAAATCCCCGGCGGCAGAGGCGGGGCTTTTGGCCAGGGATACCATTGAGCAGATTAACGGACATCCGGTGACCCAGTGGCTGGATGTCCTCAACAGGGTCAAGGAAAGTGGCGGTCAATCTTTGACCATGCGGATCAAACGGGGGAATGAACAGATCAGCGTTGTTGTGGTTCCAGCCATTGACGGGGTGAAAAATGTCTTTGGGGAAGAGGTGGAAAAACGCTATATGATCGGGGTGGTCAGGGATGAAGTCCTGGTGTACGAAAGGGTGGGGCTGTTCAAGGCCATTGAGGCTGGATTTGAGCAAACCTGGATGTATATCTCACTCACCGTGATGGGTTTTGTGAAGCTCGTCCAGAGGGTGGTGCCCATGTCCGAGCTTGGCGGCCCCATCCTTATTGCCCAGCTTGCCGGAAAGCAGATGGCGGCGGGCTGGGTGCATCTGGTATTTTTTATGGGACTGCTCAGTGTTAATTTAGGGATTCTCAATCTTCTGCCCGTACCTGTCCTTGATGGTGGTCATCTCATGTTTCTGGGAGTTGAGGCGGTTCGGCGCAAACCCTTATCCGAGCGGGTTCAGATTTTTGCCCAGCAGATTGGCATGGCCCTGCTCGGCTCACTCATGCTTTTCGTCTTCTATAACGACCTGGTTCGTATCTTCAGCAAATGAACCGGGACCTGCCGCTGATCCTGGCCATTGACACCGCCAGCAGTTGCAGCTCCGTGGCCCTGACCCGCGGGGGTGCCGGTGCCCTGCCTGGTGGACAGGTGATCGCCTCTCTGTCGTTAAACAGCAGCGTGACCCACTCCCGTCGTCTTCTGGGGGCCATTGACTGGCTGATGGCTGAAACCGCAACCTCCTGGCAGGCGGTGCAAGGCCTGGCTGTCAGTGTGGGCCCGGGCAGTTTCACCGGGCTCAGGATCGGCATGGCGACGGTGAAGGGCCTGGCCATGGCCACCGGCAAACCCCTGCTGGGGGTGTCCACCCTGGATGCCCTGGCCCTGAACTGCACCGGTGATCGATTGATCTGTGCCGTCCTGGATGCCC
>JACDZH010000062.1 GCA_013426815.1 Paludibacter sp. | reverse complement strand
CGTCAAATTCATAAAATATTCTGTATCATCAACTTAGGGGTGCTGAGTAGTTACTGTTTTTTTGATATCAAGATAATAAGAAAAATGTGTTTCAAATATTAAAATAATTCTCTTTGCCCACCAAGCTGCCAATCATAGATCCGTTGCGTTGGATAAAACGATGTTGCACCTTTATAATTAATTGATCGCCATTTTGCTCCTGATAAGGCATTTGTACACCATGAATCACTTTTTGAGCTTGAATTTTTAATACTACAACATCGGGCGCAGCCATGCTTACCGAAAGGATTTCGGGTTTTGAATTTGTAATGACAACGATTTCTGCTTTTATGGTTAGTACAATAAACAAATACGCTACAATCACTTTTAAGTATTTGACAGAAAAATTATTATGGGTCATTTTTATTTTAAAAGTATATTTAGTTAAGAATGATTGTATCAATTAAATCCAATTTTGAAACTGTAATATTTAAACACCCATCTTTTAAAGAGGTTGTTATTGAATTTCCATTCACACTTTTAGCACTTTTATACCCTTTAACTTTGAAGGTAATATTACTAACCGGAATAATCTCACTGGCAGGATCGGGGTATAAACTCTGATTGGTAGTACCATTCAACAAATGAATAATCATTGATTTGGAACTTTGTTGTTTAAAATATGTAATGCTTACAGTTGATGGTGCATCGGCTGTAATCGATACATTATCAGGCGTGGCGGCTTTTGCAAGTATACCAGATAGAAAATCGTAACCCTGTTCAAAATTGGCTTTATCCAAATCTCCTGCAAAATAAATCACTCGTCCACTACCTTGTTTGCGTTGGATGATTAAAGGATGACTTTCTTTGCCTGGATAATAACCATACAGTATGGGATTGCCTGCACTCTTTCGGCTTTCATCAAGTTCCAAAACTGAAGCTACAATTTCAGCATCTGGCGTGGGTACAATTTTCAGTATTCCACCCGAATAAGTCAATAACGAAAGACCGGATGCGTCATCTGCAAAACTCCCCTTTTTATTCCTGAAATACATATTGTGCTCTATTCTGAAATTTTCGGGAATCCAGTTTTCGCCGACTTTTCGATTGGCTATTTTTTCACCCGAAATAGTTTTTATTCCCAAGAAATCTGATATTTCAGTTGTAGGTGCATTTTTTTTCTGAAAACCAGTTTTGTAAGTTGCTACCACTGTGCCTCCATTACTTGCAAAATTCTTGATACATTCAAATTCATTGGCGGTGATTCTGTTAATATTTGCAAGAACTAACACACTAGTTTCTTTCAGACTTTCAGTATTCAAATCATTTCTCGAAATAACTTTAAAAGGAATATGGTTGTATTTCAATGATTTATAATATCCTGAGAAATTACTTCCGGGTATTAAATCGTCCCTATCGTAAAGTAATGCAACCGTTTGAACACGTTCTGCATTTAATAAATAGGGTCTGATTTTTTGCGTGTAAGAATACAGTTCATTTAAAACGGGAATATTATCGGGCGCTTCTTCGAGTGCATTTTGAGTATGAAACTGACAAGTAGCTCCATTAATAATGCTTTCGAAATAATTCAATTGCTGCGTTACTTTTGAACGTGGAGTGTATTCTCTGTCTACATCAATAGCATACCAGGCGGTTGTAAAACAAGGTTTCTTTGATTCGGCCTGCATCACTGAAACCGACATTCCCGACATCCACAATGGAAATACATTGCGGTAACCCCACATCATCTCTACAGTAACCACATCACACACATTGCCTAATTTATTCCAGTCAACCTGATGGGTATTAGGTCTGTTTACTGGTGGACAAGCCATTAAAATGGTTGAAGGAGAAGCTTTTTTTATCTTTTTGTTTACTCGATCAATAAAACCGACTATGGATTGAATATGGAAAGGCGAAATAGCCGTATCATTTCGAAGAGCAGTTTCAGGAACTGCTTTGCCGTATTGCTTTTGGTATTTTTCGCGACAAGCCGCACAGCAACAGTTTTTTGGAGCATAGTAAAGTCCTTCGACATACACACCATCAACTTTGTATTTTCCAACAATTTGCCCCAATTCTTCAGCTACATATTGGGCATATCCGGTATTGAAACACATTTGAGGTACCGAACCCGGACCATAAATTACCTCCCCTTTAGCATCCCTCATCAACCAATCGGGATGTCTTTTACCCAAAGTACTCAATGTATGAGTTCCGAATTGAGCAGCTACAAAATACATTCCTTCGGCATGCAATCGTTTTTCGAGATAGCCAATCATATCAAAATCCCCAATAAGCGTATCTTTTGGTTCTATTGAGCCATTGTAAAGCGGACTGCCACCCCTGTCGATTACAAAATAAACTGTGTTGGCATTGGCTGCCTTTGCTTTTTTTATAATTGTTTCAACGTATTCTTTCCCGTTAATATTCTGATATGGATTTATCCATTCCAAAATTGGACGTGAAAACTGAAACCATTGGTCTGAATGCTCATTGGAATTGTTTTTTGAACTTACAAAAGTGGATAATAATAATCCGGCAGTTAATAATAAATGTTTAAAATTGCTATTTGGAAATGATTTCATAATATTAAATTTAAAATTAATTTACTTCACAAAAAAAGATTTAATTTTCAGGTCTTTATCATCGGATGATTTTCCAACCATAACACTAAACTCACCGGGTTCAAGTATCCATTTCAGTTCCTTGTCGAAAAATTTCAACATTTCCGGTTCAATTTCAAAATTAACTGTCTTTTTTTCACCTGCCTTCAAAAATATACGTTCAAAACCCTTTAATTCTTTGACTGGTCGGGTTACCGAACTTATTTTGTCGCGCAAATAAAGCTGTACTACTTCGTAACCATCACGTAGTCCAGTATTGGTAACATCAATGCTCACCCGCAATTTTTCAGTTTTGGAAATTGATTCGTTGCTTAATTTTAAATTATCGTAGTTAAAACTTGTGTAGCTTAATCCAAAGCCAAACGGATAAAGCGGTGTTTTGGGGCTATCAACAAATTCGTGTGTGTAGTGCGATGGTTTATGGTTATACACATGTAATAAATGCCCTACACTACGTGGAATGGTTACTGGTAGTTTTGCAGAAGGATTTACATCACCATAAATTATTTGAGCAACTGCAAGTCCTCCCATACAACCAGGTTCCCATGCTTCGATTATTGCAGGGATATTATTAGTTATCCACTCGGTAGCCAGCGGACGACCATTGACCAACACTACAATTACAGGTTTACCACTTGCATACACTGCTTCTACTAAAGGCTGTTGCAAACCAAAGAGTCCCAAATCAGAGCGATCTACGTTTTCGCCACAGGTTTTGTTTTTCCAATCCCAACGAAACGAATTTTCGCCAACAACAACTATACATAAATCTGCTTTAGCAGCACGTTCTTTCGCTTCTGGAATAGAATTGGGGTCAATTTTTGCTAAAATCGAATTCATTTCCAAAAAGTCGAAGTTACAGGTTGGATCAACTTGCTTCAGACCTTCTAATACCGTTATCACATTCTCTTCGGGCTGTTTGGTTACCCAGTCTCCATTAACTGTTTGATTATTGGCATTAGGTCCGGTAACAAAAATTGATTTGTATTTTCCTTTTGATATTGGAAGAAAATTGTCTTTGTTTTTCAATAATACAATGGATTTCTGAGCTGCTTCGAGCGATGTTTTCAAATGATTCGGATTAAAAATATCTTTTTTCTGTTCAGGGATAATGACAAAACTATTTTCGAACAGACCCAGTAAGAATTTATTCTCCAGAATTTTTCGAACGCTTTCGTCAATTCGTTTTTCCGAAATACGACCATTTTTTACCAATGCAAGTACCGATTCGTAAAATCCAGGACCATGCATGTGCATATCCAGACCAGCATCCACTGTTTGATACGATGCTTCTTTCATATTTTCGGCAACATTATGCAAAGTACTTAAACGGATAACATCCAACCAATCACTTACATAAAAACCTTTAAATCCATATTCATTCCGGAGAATGTCGGTCATGGTGCGTTTGTCGGCATGACAAGGTATGCCGTTAATTTCGTTATGTGCAGTCATAACCGTAGTTACACCCGCATCAATAGAAGCTTTATAAGGAGGTAAATAGATTTCGCGCAATGTACGTTCCGAAATATCAGTAGGTGCAGAATTTGTGCCATTAACAGCCTCACTACCTGCAATTAAATGTTTGGCACAAGCCAACACATTCATATTGTAACCTTTTGCCGGGTCTTGTAAACCTTTTATCGTTGCAACTCCCATTTTTGACACCAAAAATGGGTCTTCACCAAAAGTTTCACCAACCCTTCCCCAACGTGGGTCACGGGCTACATCCACATTGGGTGTAAATGTCCATTGAGAACCCAATGCCCTCATTTCTGATGCTGTTTCCTGCGACATTTTATAAACTAAATCGGTATCCCAAGAGCTTGCCTGTCCAATTGGAGTAGGATAAACCGTTGGACCAACTAATTGCCCGTTTCCATGTATGGCATCAATACCAATTAACAAAGGTATTTTCAAACGGCTTTTTTGTGCGAAGGATTGTAATTCATTCGCTTCTTCAGCAGATAATACGTGAAGGAATGAGCCAATAATTCCTTTTTCGACCAATGCTGCAATATCAGTAGAGTGTATGCCCGGATAAAATCCGAGGGCATCATTTTTGAGCAAGTCTTCTTTTTTTACACTTTTCTCAGCTTGTCTCATGTGTTCTAATCCAACAAACTGACACATTTGACCTACTTTTTCTTCGATGGTCATACGTTTCATTAAATCATTTACTCGTTCTTCAACAGGTAAAGAGCTATTTTGGTAAGCAGGTTTTTTTTCAGCAGAAAATACTGTTATTGCTGAAAATAAAAATACAATGAGAAGAATTTTTTTTGTCATAAGAATTTTAATGTTAATAAATTTAAATAGTTTTGTTTTCAAGCAAAATTGATTTAGAAACTTCAATAAATCTGTTTCTAATTAGGTATTATTTTTTTACCAAAAACAATCCATCTCTAGCTCCTAAAGTTACTTTTGATCCTACCTCAGTCCCATTATTCGTTTTCAAATCCTGAAGGAGACTGGCTTGTATGTGTTTGAAAACTGTATTAGGGGCAATTTTTGATAAATCAAACTCAAAATTATGATCAGAGGGATTTGCCAATACAATTCCATTTTCGAACACCCGATACATAGCATCAGGATGTGCAAAAACTTTAAAATCGGAAAGCCAAAGTGCTTCTTCGCCTGCCACTTCAAAAGTAAGATTTATTGAATTTCCACTTACTTCCCGAAACGATATGCCGGACTCGAACCAATTGGAATTTGCATAAAAACTTTGATCGGGTTTACCTGAACTTGACTTAAGTTGACAAAGGCGAGGATATAAAGTTGGATAGCCTTTTCTGTCTTCTGTTTTAATTTTGAAAGCAATAAACAAATCACTTCCATTTACAGGAATATTATTGATATTGAATTTTATAGCTTTCTGACCGGAATTCATAATTTTTACTGCATTTTTTTCGATGGAAAAACTCAAACCTTCACCAATGAAATGTCTTAAAAACTCCGGATTAATTTTAGTACCATTTCCATCAAGTAAGTCCTTTTGCGACAAAGTCAAACGAATGGCACGGGTTAATGGTTGACCAAGCCAGTTAATTTTATTCTCAACACCTTTGTCAATCTCGTCCCAAACAGGATAAAGATCACCGGGCTCAGCTTTTGGCAAACAAGTTGGATGAATTGACAAAACAGCATCTGTAAACTGTGCAGCGGCAAAAACGAGTCTGTGGATATTGAACGGAACAGTCATACCATCGGATCGTGACTCGCCCATAACCTTATGATTAATGTAAGTAAAATAAGGTTTAGCCGAATTTTGTTTCACAAAATGATGAAAATTAATACCGAGCGACCATTTGGTAATATCTTTATCGCCCCAGGTAGGCCACCATTCTGATTCAACGCCGTTTTGTACTTTATATAATCGTTCGTGTGAATTAGGCAAATGACCGCCATCGCCCGTAATTATTCTATCGTTTCCAAATGCATTACGAAGTCTTTCATGAAAATTAGAAACGCCTATACCAAATTCGTTAACTTCACTAAAAAAACCATTGTCACCAATTCCATCGCCATTAGTATCAAATTTTCGACCTTTTGATTTAGTAGAAGTAGGTATACCATAACATAAATCAAAATTCAGTCCATCGAAATTTTGTAATACTCCTCCCGGAAGAAAATAATCCGAAAGTTTTATTAGCATAATATCAGCAAAATTTTTCCCGTTTTTATCTTTCGGACACTGTGTTGAATAGTTTATTGTCCAAGATAAAGGTTTCTCACCTTCACGTTCAGGACTTCCCCAATCCCACCAGGCATGAGCTAAAGCCATGGATTTTAATTTCGAAAAAGTTTTTGCTTTTGTACTGTAACAACCCCGAACAACAGTAATTGTGTTTTTTTCAACATTTACCGATTTACATTTTAGCTGCTCGCAATAGTTCCAATCAGGATTTCCGTCAACGGTTAATGCACACATAGCAACATCTTCGTTTACACTGATTTGCTTCGCATTTTGAACAGGTATTTCTGTTTGTTCAATTGAAATATCATCAACAATTTTTGTTCCTTCATAATAAACCCAATGACCATCGTAAAAATCAGTTCTCACATTAGGATCATATTTTCCTGGAGCTTCTGCCACCACACTTCCCTGAATAAACAGGAAAGTAAGCTTCTCAGGATGCTTTTTCTTGAAATACGCAATTTTTGTCCAATTATCACAAGGGCTATTTATACCATTTAATTTCATAAATTCTTTGTCCAATTGCTCATTTGAAAGATTGGTATTTGTAATCAAATCGCGGGTGTGATACCAAAACATGAAGCTTCGTGGATAACCTGCTTTGAATACCTCCAGATTTTCTAATCTTGATTGTGAATACACTGTTTGAAATAAACAGCCGATAATTAATGTGATTGCATTTTTTTTTATTGAGTTCATAAATCGATTTTTTTATAAGCAAAATATTGCAATCTACTTGTTAGTAATTATCGAAGTTTTAAATCCAATACGCACTGCTCGAGCGATATATTTCTCTTTTTCGACTGATTGAATCGGTTTGCTGTATAATTCCCAGTGATCGCCTCCAATTTCCTTGCCACGTTGATATACTATTGATGCGCCACGTGTTGGACAACTCAGAATTAAATTTCCTTTTTTATCATTCGAAAACTGAACCGGAAGAGTTGAAGGTTGCATAAGACCAGGCCACATCGATTCTATCATGTCGACTTCAGGTATTGCACCTTTATCGCCCACTTTTGCCAACCAACCATTCAGTGCTTTTCGCAATTCTTTTAATTTTGATTGAAATTCGGGTTTAGATGCCAGGTTGTGTATTTCAAAAGGGTCGGTAGTTAAATCATATAATTCTTCTATTGGTTTGGTTTTCATCCAAATATATGCCGCATCTCCTGAAAGTTCGTTTTTAGCATTCATTTCATGAAGTGTTTTTGTCATTTCAATTTGCTCACGGTACGAATTTCTATAAATCAATGGTAATTCGGGATAAAAATTTTTGATATATACAAACCTTCCATCGAGTACAGAGCGGCATCTGTCTGTCGATTCATCGAATCTATCAGCTGAGCCAAAATGATACTTACGGGGTGCAGCGTTATATTTTCCCAAAAATGCGCTGGCTTGCATATACATAGGTGGCTTAATACTGGATAAAGATAAAACGGTTGGTCCTAAATCCATTAAAGATACAATGCGATTTTCGATCTTTCCGGCATATTTTTTACCCGGAAAACGCACTATCAGCGGAACATGCAACCCTGAATTACCTACTGCACGTTTCTGTCGCAAAAGTGGACCACCGTGATCGCTCCAAAAGAATATGATTGTTTTTTCCATTAATCCTTCCTTTTCAAGTCGATCTAACATTTCACCTATGTGCTTATCCAACTCTACAATATTAGAATATTTTCGGGCTACATCTGTTCTTACCACTTTCAAATCGGGATAATAAGCAGGAATAACTATTGAATCCGGATTCACAAGCATTGGATCTTTTGCTTTCAACCAAATCTGTGATTCGTGTGATACAATATCGTTAAATACCGAAAAGAAAGGCATCCCTGTCGGACGGTTTATATAATCTGCATCTTTTCCCACCTCATCCCATGCACTAATGGGACAATTAAACTGATAATCGCATTTGTTGTTATTTGTGCAATAATACCCAGCAGCACGCATATATTCCGTGAAACATTTAATATAATCGGGAATTACTGCAGAATACTCGGGTATTATACGTCCAAGCCTATCCTTGGCAAGATAAGTCGATTTTGACTTATAGGTTTCATTTTCGGGACTTCGGTACTGACCATGAGGTCCGTTTCGAAAGTACATTGTACCAATACTTATGGGATACATACCTGTAATTATTGAAGAACGGCTTGCTCCACTTACACCTACAGCAGCATAAGCATTGGTATAGCGAATCCCTTCGTTTGCTAAACGGTCGATATTGGGAGTAGAAATACCTTTAGTGCCATAGCACGATAAAGAAGGATCAATATCTTCGCAGCTCAAAAAAAGAATATTGTATTTTTCGGCTGGTTGATTATTTTCGCCGGCAAAAGCTGGCAAAACAATTGGAATTAAAGCTAGGGATTGTAATAGTTTCATCTATTTATAGTTAGCCCACTAACCCCCGAAGGAGGAAAAGAGAGAGGTTTGTAAATTAATTATCATACCCTTGTGTGTCCTAAATTATTAATTTGGGTCATGGTTGTTTCATCTGTTTATAATTGATTTTTTAAAATAGTTCGCTTATTTGATGACAATAACAAAGTACTTTATCATTGTAAATGTGGACATGAATGAATATGTTTTATAACATATTTTTTTTAATGTCCACATTATCTTGCATTTAAGACTATTTAGTAAAACAAATTTCAAAATTTATCATTATGTTAAAAAAAGAATCAAATTATATTTGGTCTTTAAAGCTTCGATAATCGGCAACATTGTATGACCTTCAAATTTTTTTCCATCAAATATCTCGTAATCCAAAGGATAGCCATCAATACAGACCAATAAACATAAGACTATTTGGGGATTTTGATGTCTCCAGTCTTTTGAAAAGCTTGTCTTCCTTAATTCGTCTACTCGCTCAATCTCAAAATATAAAGTGGTTAAATCGTAGAATAGAATGCTTATTTCAACTGAAAGAATTTGTAAATGCGTGCTGATAAGTAATATGTAATAATTATTGATATGTTTTATGTAATTAATGTCCAGTTAAACAGTCTAATAACGGTAACTAAAATACTTGTTACTACTTAACTAATTTGTTGAACCACTACCTTTTACGTGGAGCGTAAATTGTCCAAATAACGATAAAACTCATGCGCATCAATATCTAAAGAGTGGTATCACAAAAGATATTGGGCGGTTTTCAGTTTGCTTACGGGATAACAAAGATGGAAATGACCAAAATATTAAACAAATCATCTGCAATCTTATTAAACCCGATATCATCAAACACTTTCCCTAACAATAAATCGGAACCTGATACGCTTATCTGGTCAATGTTGTCTAAAAACTGTGAGGTTTGCTCACTTTCATTTGTATAATCAAACTCAAATAAACCGGTATATGAATTTATCCAATTGTTTCTCTCTTGATAAAGGTGTTTTATCTCTAAAATATTGAACTAACTTCCGATTATTTTTTTTACTACTTTTTGCTGCGAGTGACTTTTATCAATAACTTGAACACTTATCACTCCGCTTTTATTCTTCTTCTTTCGCACAAACATGATGGCAAAAATTGGAAAAATATTGCTGGGACACCCAAATTATACAATCTTAGATTGTAAAATATTAATTTACTATCAGTTGAATCACATTAACTTTTATAAAGTTCAAAACAGCAAAACACTAAAATTTTGAATATTATTTGTATATAGACAAGAGGGTTTGGATATGTGGATAAGAAACATACATTATAACTCTATAACGATTATAAATCTAGAAAGCAGATAATATGATGTTAAACATAATTTCTGCTTTTTTAATAATTGGAAAAATTGAAAATCCACTTGATTGCAAGGTGGTTAGTTTTATTAAGATTTACTCTTTTATGAATTTAGAACTTAAAGTTTTGCCATCATCAGTAATAAGTTGAGTGAAATACATCCCATTAGGCAAAAAATTAATATTAACCGCTACTTTACCAATGCCCAATTTAGATTCGTAAACCTTAGTCCCTGAAAGTTGCCTTACAACAAATCTTTTATTCGAATTTTCAATGTTATCGAAATATATAAAACTTCGGGCTGGATTTGGATAAATACCGAAAGAATTTACATCAGGTGTTGCAATTCCCGTATTAAATATATAATTGCGCGAAAAGAGGCCCAAATTTACATCGTACCCTACGCTAAAAACCTGATAATTAAACGTTTCTTTCAAATTAAACCAACCTGAAGTTAAGGTAGAAGCATTTGATTTGAAATGGGTAGCAATTATTCCTGTACTATTGTTTGTTAATTCGAGCAATGCTTGCCCTGGTTTTAAATTCAGAAATCCCCCTAAAGAATATACACCAATGTTGCTTGAATTATTTATCAACAATGGCGTGCTATCTCCCACTTTCTTGTCATCATCAGAGCCAGTAACTGCTGCTTCCGATTTCAAATAAAAAATATCAATATTAGAAGAATTCTTGATTTCGAATTGTACACCACCATGTACCCTTTCCACATTGCAACTATAAAAACGCATGGGTTCTGTTGTCCCCTCTATGAGGATATGACGGTAATTGGGATGAAACGTCAAGTCTCTAAAAGCGTTATATTCTGCTCCCAAAGCATACACTCGTCCTCCGGCTGATCCTGTAAATATAAACATTTTATGATCCACACAATTTAATGAATTGTTTGGACCCCAAGCAAAATCTTGATCAACCATAATATCGCGAATTATTGAATTTCTTCCAGCCTGCCAAGTAATTTTATTCAAATCTCTATGTTCTAAATAGCTATTTTCGAGCTTTACAAAAGAAATGCTGGTTGTGGCCTCTTTATCATCAACGGTAGTAATCATCGTTTTGGGAGCACCTGATGCCCAAGAACTCATTGCTTTGATTGTTGAGTAGACTTTACCAATACCTGTAAGTTGAGTATGTGATTTAAGTTTGAGTGGCTTGTCTATCATAAATGTACCTTTGGGAATGAAAACCTTTTTAAAATTATCAATAGCCCATTGTATCGCCTCTGTATCGTTTTTAATTCCATTACCTAGTGCTGCGCCAGCAGTACCGGTCATTTTTGATGCATCCAGCACATTTACAAAGTCTTCATCATTCATCATTTCAAAAGACACAAAAGTGAGAGGATCCCAGGTATGTTTGCGTATTAACTCAGTAGGATCAGGAGGTGCAGCTGTTTCTAAATTCATAACTCCAAACGATGAAGTTGAAGTGCCATCAATAAGGTTTAAACCTCTATCGTTTTTGGTAAATTTGTACTCTTTTATCCGTTTCCAGTCATTAGCAGCCAATGCTGAATTTCCTTGTCCAGTTGTTATTAAATTTGTGCATTTTTTAATATACACATTTTTCAAATACAAATTATTAGCAATAGCAGCAATATCAATTGCTTGAGCCTGAGCATAAGAATTGGTATATTCAATTATGCCATCTATCATACTCATTCCACCCCTGTCGGTCAGTTTATTAATCAAATTACCTGATCTTTTTACAATATGAAAACCTACAACTACCATTGGAAAAGACATTAAACCTACTTTAAAAACTTCATCCGATTGGTTCGTACAAGTAATTCCAACTAAAGTTGGAAATTTACCATTTCCATATTCGTGATTATTTGGGAAATAAAATGCATGTTTTCCACCTAAAACCTCGATATTGTAGCAACCACCAGCATGTCCAGGACATCCTGAAATTCCTGCAAAACCACCTTTGGAGGCGTCAATCTTTATATCTTCGATGGTTGAGCCTTGTGCACCTGCAAATTGAATTCCTATAGCACCTGGGTATCCATTCAAATTAATTTCAAAATTACGGATTACCATATTGAAGTTAATATCCGATTGTTCCGTATTTGGATCTGGATCGGCAATAGGTCGTGTTGTAATATCTCTATTTTGTGCCCACAACCAAAAAATGGGTTTTGGAGTAACAGAACTTTGATAACCTATTGCCACTGCATCAGCAAGTTTTATAATTGGACGGGGATTGGTTGCGCCCAATAGGTATACCGGCTTGAGTCTGTCCTGCTCGCATTTAGTGCCATCTCCAAACTTAATACATCGCATCACAGCCGAGATTGAATCATCGACCAAATAAGTACCCGAAGGAAAATAGCAAGCTTTTTTCTGTTCCTGGGCATCCCTAATAGCATTGCGAATAATTTGAGTACAAATAGTTTTACCTGTATTATCTGCATTATAAGGATATGTTGTAACATCAATAACTCCTGTGTTAGTTACATCTGTTTCAAAAGCAAAAATATTTGTAAAACTTAGAAGCAGAATAACAACTATATTAAAATGAATTGTTCTACGATTTGATTTCAAGAATGCTGAAAATGTATTCATTGATTTTGTGTAGCTTTTTGAAAATTTCTTATTGTATTACATCAATTCTATTTTACATTTTCTTTGTAAAATGTCAGAATATACTCTTTGAATTTGTTTATAATTTCTTTATTTTCGGGTTTATCTGCTACATTTTCATTTTCCTTTAAATCATTTTTGTGGTCGAATAACATATTAGTTTCTTTCGACTTACCATCCGACCATAAGGAATAGGAATAATCGGGAGTTGTCAACGTACGGGCACCTTTCCATTCGGAGATTGCATAATTTTTCCATGTTTTTTCTTTTCCCTTCATAACATTCACCAAACTTTTTCCCTGAACGGTTTCGGGCGCAGGTATATTGGCAAGTTGACAAATTGTAGGATAAATATCCAGAAATTCAACAAACTCATCCGCTTTACGTGTCTTCATTTGTGGTGCTTTGATAATTAAAGGCACATGCAGGCAATTAAATAAAATATTATGCTTTCCCCAAAAATTATGTTCACCTAAATGCCAACCGTGATCACCGAGAATCACCACAATGGTATTTTTTTCGAGTCCGGTTTCCTTTAAGGCGTCAAGAACACGTCCAACCTGCTCATCTACATAGCTTACACAGGCATAATAAGCACGTCGGGCTTCATAATGAAACTCCTCGGTATTGTAATGTTCAAGTCGTCCATACACAAAAATTTCTTGTGAATTAATAACTTGTTTTGGCGAATTTTTAATTGGGAAGCGATTATCTGCAATTTCTACTTCGGGATACATATCGAAAAAACGTTTTGGGGCATTGAAAGGTAAATGTGGTTTATGAAAACCTACGCCCAAAAAAAACGGTTTTCCTGCAGCTACTAATCTTTTTAAGTCTTTTATCGATTTGGCTGCTACTTTACTATCGAAATAGAGCGAATCGGGCGCAGTAGCACTTTCAAAGTAAGGACCTGCTCCGTTTTTGGGATTTTTAAAATTCACGGATGTTGAATCAATCCAATCAATATCGGCATAATTAATAACGGTAGATGTATCGGGTCGCCATGATGGCTCCGACCACGAAGATGCTTTATCGAATTGATGATGAAATACTTTTCCGTTCGAAATGGTAGTATAGCCATTATTTATGAACAGTTCTGGTAACGAAATTGCGTTTGGTACTTCTTTTTCTGCCCAACTTTCATGATTAATAAAACGTGCAGGAAAGTAAGGACGAATACTAGTTAATAAACTGGCACGCGAAGCACCACTTACAGGTACATTACAAAAAGCATTGTTGAACTGCACACCTTGCGAAGCAAACTTATCAATATTGGGCGATTTTACAGCCGGAAAATCATAAGTACCCAGAACAGGTCGTAAATCATCAATCATGATAAAAAGTACATTAGGCTTCTGTTTTTGAGCAGCAAAAGTAGAACCTGTAAGTAACAATGCAAATGGAATAATTGGCTTCATCAGCATAATAATTAATTAAGAATGAATTGCGACAAAATCAACCATTGTAAAAAAGAAGTTATAATTACAAAGGTTGATAATAATTGAAATATTTATTTATTCTATTCGAAGTTTTTGCGCATAACTTCCTACTTTCACATGATACAAACCTTGTTTGAGTGCATTTGGAGTGAGCGTAGCTGTTGTAGCAAAAACACCTAAAATAGCAGCTTTTATTGTGGTATAATCACCACCCTCAGCAGCTACAGTAACTGATACTTTTTGCTGAGCAAAGCATATCGAAATTGTACTCATGCTCACGATTAGAGACAAAATCACTTTTTTTTGCAAATGTTTTCATTTTTTTTTTAAAACTAAATTGTTTAAAAATAAGAATAAGGAAATAAATTCTTTAAGAAAGTCGATTATTTACAAAAATGTGGACAACAAAAAAACTGTTATACAACAGCTTTTTTGCATTATTACCAACAAAAGAAATTAAAAAGTTGTGTTACTTACAAACAATTTTCTCTCTTATATTTAAATGTTTACCTGAAATTATTAGAATAAAAATTCCACTTTGTTTAAGTTCAATTTTTTTAATCTGTTGCAAAGCATTTGATAGTATATTGTCGGAATAAATATTTTTACCCAATAAATCGGTAACTAAAACCTGTACATCTTCCCCATGATTATCAAATTGGATAAAAACATCTTTCGTTGTTGGATTCGGGTAGATTTTCAATTGCAAACTATTTGAAATTTCAACAGATGCTACCTTATCATGCTGTACATCAATTATTCTAAAAATTCCTGCAGGTACAGAAATGTTCATCTTTTTATCAATAATACTGATATTCTCACCACTTAAAATATCTTTTGCCGAAGTTCCGTTCAAATGCTGGAGTACAATTTCGGCTTCACGGTTGGCAGGGTCGGTATATCCTGGGTCGATAAGTGTAATACGAACATGTTCATCATCGAGCTTAACGACCGTCAATGCCACATTACCTTTCACCAAAACCTGCAATCTGCTTGCGCCTTCTTCTAATTTAGCCTTAACAGCAGCCTGATATCCCGGCACTTTGTTGAATTCCACTCTCATTGTAAAAATGTTGTCCATTAGTAGAAATTTTTTCTCTAATCCATGTTAATTGGGTTTTGTCAATATTATCGGGTACTATCGCCACAAATCCATAAGGGTTCTGAGGTAAAAAATTAAGCATTCGTCTTTCTACTCCACACCCATATTTTGAAAAATCGTAATCGAATAAAGGGGCAGCACCCCAATATGCATCCATCCGATTGAATACCATAGGCGAAGGAACTGAAAAATTATATTCATGTCCGTTTGAACCGGATTCTAAAAACGTGTCACCAGGTGGAACATTCATACCCAAACAGACATCAGAAACAGAAAGTATTTCATCGCGGTCTGGAATAGCAATAACACCTTTACCCAACATTTTGTACAATGGAATAAGTTGATTATTTAAATATTCTGAATATTTTGCCTGATTGAAGCTTATAAAATAATAATTTGCCCCTAAACTTGCCCGCATTACTATTTCTCTGATATAGTGCGACATAACTTGTTGCAACGACCATTCACACATACGATCAAAACAAGCATTGTCGGTTACAGTTCGAGTGCCCCAATTTGTATAACGACCTGTTTTCCATAAACCAACCCTGCCAGCCAAACTTATTTCCTGAGTACGGCAATTTGTTTCCTCCAATGCCGGAATAAGAACATCGCTGAATTGCGGATTAAGTAATACATTTTTCCAAAAATCCAAATAGCAAGTTCCTGTCCAAAATATATTCTTATTCATTACCACAATTTTCTTTTTCGCTGCCAAACATTTTTGAGCTAAGGGCTGAAGTATTTCGGTTACAACCCGTATCATATCTACATCAGTATCCTCCATTTCGGCAAAATAAAAACCCTGAAAGTAAACCGGTGCAATTTTTTAAAATGGTATCTAAAACGGTAGGGCTCATATATACAGCTTTCCCATGACCACCCCAAAGTAAATAGTTGGTCTTAAGTGCTTCCTGCGCTTTTATTGTGGCATTTATTTGTTCGACAGTTTGGTTGTATTCATATCGAGGATCAACATTCTGACACCAAAACTCAACCGCCACTTTTGTTTGAAAATGGGGGCAATGGCTTTTCCAAACTTCATGTTGGTGAAACTAACACCAGGGGGTTGCCATGAAAATATTTGAATATTTCGGGGTGAAGGCTGATAGGAAGGTTTAACAAATCTATTTACTAGAGTTGCGACTGTTGCCAAATTTTGCTCAACACTAGCCAGCAATCCTACAGGTTTTATATTTTGGAATGCGGTTTTCCAGCCCAAATTATTCAGGTTCAAAGCATAAATTCCATCGCCACCCGAAGGGCTGCTACCTAAATAGTAGGTGTTTATTTCGGGATCGAATGCGGCATTTGAAAAATCGTATTTGCTTTAGACTTTATTTCGATTAATATTATATATCGCTGTTATTCAGCGTGATTCTT
>JACDZH010000424.1 GCA_013426815.1 Paludibacter sp. | reverse complement strand
AGCGGGAGAATGTGGACAAATGTAAAAAGAAAAGGGGTTCAGCAGAAAATCTGAGCCCCCTTATTTGAATGGTGCTGGAGCGGGAGTCGAACCCGCACGGGCGCAGGGCCCACGAGATTATGCGGTTTTTGTTTTCTTTCTGGACTTTATGGCTGGAGGATTAACAAGTGCAGCGTCCACCGTCATCGGGCTGTCAACGGGTGGAGAGGACACTAGCCCGATCTTGCTCACGCCAACCATGGCCCCAGGGTTGATCGTTTCAGGGTTTGGCCCAAATAATCCCATTCCTATTTGAAATTCAACGAGCAAGTCGAACTTGCCCTCGTGGAGGTCGTAATGTTTGACAAGAACAGTCGCCAGTTCGCGCATTGTCAATGGATCCGCTACCGCCCCTAGTGGTGTTCCACTATTATCAGTGCTGTGCATTAGAAAAATTCCTCCATTCAGGCTTTCCCATTGCCGTACTCACTGCCATTGTTTCTTTGTTCCCGATGATTGTAACATGCACATTGTGATTTATATCAACATTCGGCGATACAAATGAGCTGACAGACTGCGCAACGACTTCATTAAGGGATATTCCCTGCTTGATTGCCAGAACAGATGCGGCTCTATGCAGTTCCGGGGAAATACGGACATTAAACTGACCCTTTAACGGCTTCTTTGGCTCTATCTCAAGCTCTTGGCATGTCTTGATGTAATCGTCAACGGCATGCTCAAATGCTTGCTGCAGTTCAGTAGGAGTTGCGACCTCATAGATAATGAGGTCGCTGATAAAAAGAATTTTTCCCCGGCAAACACATCTGTCCATGTCCAGTTCTGCAGTACCTTCGTATTCTTTGTATTTTAAAATATTCATATATTGTCCTCTAAAAATCCATGCTCTTGAAGGTGTTCAGCGATATCTACGACACACCCTTTATCAACACAGGGACTTGGGTGTGGCTGATGGCAACAGATCAATGCCTGTTTCTCTTTGTTGTAGAATTTGCGCCCGGATCCTCCGCCACTTTTATGCAAAGAATACCCGAGTGATTCTAACGCGGGCAACAAGCCCGCAACCCAGATTTTTCAAAATATTCATGAACACTCCAATCGACTGCAAAGTCTTTGCTGTTCTATGATTGCAAGATAGAATAAATTTTTTCTTGTTTTTTTTGACAGACTTTCAGGAGTAAGGCACTAAAAGGCTTTTTAGCTCGGACCACTTTATATCAGATGCCGGGGGCTTTGATTTTAACTTTTCTAGCGTCTTTTGATGTCTTGACATAAAAACCTTAACAAAAAAATTATGGGCTGTAACTGTTTTTTAGTTACTCATTTACAAAATTACCCAAAGAAATGCCCATCTATGCCAACACATCTTAACCATTCGGGACTCACTACCAGTCATGGTGTATACTACAATATTATAAGCGCTGCAAATCTGTTCCTTGACAGGAAATACTAGCCGCCTGGGGATTCCACGCTGTTCCCCACCCTCGCCAAGCGCTGGGATGACCTGGCAATCGAATGAAAAAGGTGGACGAGTGTGGGGGAAAAAAAAAGGGGTTCAGCAGAAAATCTGAAACCCCTTTTTTGAATGGTGCCTAGAGCGGGAGTCGAACCCGCACGGGCGCAGGGCCCACGAGATTTTAAGTCTCGGGT
>JACDZH010000423.1 GCA_013426815.1 Paludibacter sp. | reverse complement strand
TGACCAGCCAAAAATTCAACGATGTTGCAAACTCTCGTTCCGACAGACTCCTAGCAGATGGCATACCTTTGCAAACAGCTTTGCCATGGATCATTCAGTGATCAGAGGATACCGGATTTTCCCAGACAGGAGAAATCTCCCTGCCCGGTGAATGGTTGAAACATGCCACAGCCTCTGAATAAATACGTGTTCCCATCAGGCTGAAACACAGGGCCTTATCATTCATTCCTATGGAGTTTAATCATGCTGGTTCTCACCAGAAAACCCGGTGAAGGCTTCGTCATCGGGGACGACATCACCATCAAAATCGTCGAGATGAAGGGCGGCGGTGTCCGTATCGGCATCGAGGCACCCCACGACAAGAAAATCTACCGGCAGGAAATCTATGACCGTATCACCATGGAAAATCAGGCCGCTTCTCAGTGGAATATGACGGATCTCGACACCCTCAGTGACAACCTTTCAGCGGGAATAACAAAAAAATGATTAAAATAATGACACGCTTTGGCGAAGTTGAATATGATCCCGACAATCTGCTTGTCTTTCCCGCCGGCCTCATCGGCTTTCCCGCCCTGCGCTCCTTTATTGTCATGCCCAGCCGGAAACAGGGGCCGCTCTTCTGGATCCAGAGCGTCGAAGAGCCCGAAATCGCCTTTATCCTCACCGATCCCACCAATTTCTTTCTCGATTACGTCATCAAACCCGACACCTCCGAAAGAAGCTCGTTACAGATAGATGAGACGGATGACTGCTTTGTCCTCTCCGTGGTGACGGTGCCGCCGGATCAGAAGATCACCCTCAACCTGGCTGCCCCCGTTCTCTTTGCCCCCAAGACCAACCGCGCCGTTCAGGTCATCCTGGACGGCACCGAATACCAGTCACGCACCCCCCTGCCAGACTGATGCCGACGCCCACAGCCAATCCCCTCCTTTAAACCCAGGCGGGGATTCTCCCCGCCTCCCCTTGCCAAAGCCCCACCAGAAGAAACCCTGCCCGCTCCCCGCTCCCCCCTGGTTCAGGAGAAGCGGGGAGCAGGAAATTCCATCCCCTGTCATCATTGTGCCCCATCTCCCTCCCCCCTCTGGGCAATACCTGCCCGGTTTTTTTCCGTTTAACAGCAGGGTCCGCCAGCTGACCCCCCCCCCCGCCTACCCGGACAGCCCATGGGCCACAGGCAGGAACATGCTGCCTGCTTCCGGCAAAAACGCTGTTTTTGTTGTTTTCTTGCCCTTCTATATGGAATGTGCTATTTTCGAAAACCGAATGTTCCATAAAAATAGCACCCTTTCAACAAGGACAGCAGTCTTGTCTTAAAGGAATTTCCCCATGCTCGGCTGGTTCAAAAAAAAATTCGACAGGAAACACGAAGAGCTTCCCGCGCCCTCTGAAGACCAACCGGTGCCTCTGGAACCCGCAGCTCCCGAGCCAGCCCCTGCCACCCACTGCGGCCCTGAGCCCCCGCTGCCAATCCCGGAAACACCATCATTGCCGGAACCGGCCCCGGAAGCTGCCCCCGTGCAGCCCATGGACGGGCTGGAGGTGGTGAAATCCCCGCCCCAAAAAATCAGTTCCCTGTTTCAACGGCTCTCTCAACAGCTGACCAAGACCAAAGAGGCCTTTGTTTATCGCATTGATAGCCTCTTCCTGG
>JACDZH010000422.1 GCA_013426815.1 Paludibacter sp. | reverse complement strand
CTGAAGGCCGAAACGCATGATTTTTGCGAGTCAGCCCGGACATTTTCTGTACCGACGGTGCCTGCGGGGATGATTTTGACTTCAACTCCCACAAAAAGTCGGCGCTGGCGAGACGGCGTTACGTCATTGTTGTGCTCCAAGGCAGGTCAGCACCCTCCGCCTTCGCGGAAATGGGCTTTTCGTGCGGGAATCTGCGCGGCCGCATCGTCACGGCGACGCGGCTTTCAGCAATCGGTCTTGCAAGGCGATAAATACCTGGACATGGCTGGCGAAGCCCCGGCCAAAGTCGAGTACCAGCCGTCTGGCGTGTGCGACAAACTTCGCCGCCCGATACATGATCTCCTGCAGCACGGTCTTCAACCGCCGGCGCTTGGCCGGATGGCGGATCGGTGCAATCTCCCCGGTCAGCCCCAATTGGCCAAGGAGACGCAGGTAGTTATAAGCGAACGAGGCCAGATGCACGATCGCATCGTTGGTATCGAACTTGCCCGAGGGCAGACGTTCCAGATCCAGGTCGCTCTTGATCTCGGAATGAAACTGCTCGTGCGTACCGTGGTGCTTGTACAGGGCGATGACTTTAGTCGGCGCGATGTCGAGACTGGTCCACCAGCCCTGCAACTCAATCTCGGGCACCAGCAGATGCTGCCCTTTCTTGTCGATGGTCCGTTCGGTGACTTGGACAACCAAGCGGAAATGGCGCTTCTCTTTCCGCCAGGCACGCTCGATGGTCAGGTCCAGCAAGCCCACGCGCTTGCCGGCACGTGTCTCGACAAAGGTGCCGGCCGCTTCGGTGCGGGCGACCCAGGACGCCTTTTCCTGCTTTCTCGGATTCCACTTGGTGATGAAGTCGAAGCATCTCCCCTTGGCGACCCAGCGGTCTTTCTCCTCGGCTTGCATGAACAACAGATGGGCACCATCGAAGCCGCTATCCTGGCGCAGCAGCACCTTGCTATCCGCCGGGGCGAGACGCTCGATACGCGGAAAGACGCGTTCCAGAAAGTAGTCGGTCTCAAAGGCCGAATGCTGGGAGCCGGCACGCAACTCCAGGCCGATGTTCCAGCCTTCGTTGCCCAGATAGGCGGCAATCGGGGTGTAGCCATCGACGCCTTGATAGGTGCGGCTGACGTCTGCCTTCCGGGTATCGCTATTGTCCATGACGAAGGTGTCGATATCGCAGCAGACGTAGCCCTGATGGGCCGTGATCGGCGCTTCGGTACGCTCCAGCAGGCGCAGGCTGAGTTCGTCGGTAAGCTCACGCAGTTCAGCGCCGCGGGCGTCAAGTCGCTGGCGCATCCAGACGCTGCCCGGGACCTTGGACAAGCTCAGGGCTTCTTTGAAGAAGCGGTCATCACGAAACGGTTCGATGGCTTCAAAGTCACTCTTGCCCAGGCTCAACAATCCCACCATCGACTTCACCACGTCAGAGGTGCGCATGCCTTGCGACACCGGCAGGCGCGGGTCAATCACCGCTTCCACTTGTGCCGCCTGACAGCATTGCCCGATCAGCGCCAGGCCAGAGTACGAGGTCAGATTCAGCTTGCCAGTTTGTTTGACTTCAAAGCGCGGCATGGTCAGTTGGGTGAAGAGTGGAAAACGATTATTATCTCAAGGATTCAAAAGGTTGCACTTGATCTATGACAAATCAGCACGGATTCAGGA
>JACDZH010000421.1 GCA_013426815.1 Paludibacter sp. | reverse complement strand
TAATATTTTTAAAAGGTTAAGTCGGTTTCTCGTTACACTTGTTCGGGAACTCAGGCTTGAAACCACAGGAAGAGTTCGATTCGAAATATATGCGGACTCTCTTCGACCTTGGCTATAAACAGGCCAAAGAAGGTTTTGACTGGCAGAAAGGCCCCATAGGCTTCGATTAATTCAGACTTCAGCCTGAACAGGCTGGAAACTCTTTGATGCCAATTTCCTCAACCGAAAAAGATGTCCGGCCTCCAGGATATTCAGTGAGATTGATATGGGAAGGACCTTTCTTTCTTATCAATGTTGAATAAAAATGCAGACCCCTTCGCACATTCTTTGCCATTGACTTTCCCCACCCCGTCTCCTAATATTGCCCAACACAGAGAAAATAAACTGAGGAAATCAAAGAGATGGCGAAGCTGGGCACTTCTAAGGACGGATAGTTAACTTTCTGAAAATACAGGGTTTAACATGCTGTCCCCGGAACTCGCCTCAAAAAAACTTCGTGAAAATTCATTTTTTGTTATTTAATTATCAACCCAGAGGAAACACATGAAAAAAAATTATTTTTTAATACTTTTTCTATCTCTACTTGCTTCTTGTGCTTTTAATAAAGAAAATAAAAAATCAAACGATTATAATACGATTTCAAAAATTACAAAAATTGAAATTATGTATCATAATGATGATTTTGTAATTATTGATGGAGGAGGTTCAAATATAACTGGATTAGGATCATTTTTAGGCCCTATTGGTTCAATTGCAGAAGCTACTGCTCAAATTGTGAGCAAATCTACAGTTTCTGACAGAGCTAGTCAAAGGAGTAAAGAATTTAATAATACAATATTAAATAATTTTCCTGAAATAAATTGCAGTGCCAATTTTGTTAATGAATTCGCAAAAAAACTTCGTGAAAATGGAAAAGAAGTGAAAATAACATTAATTGATCGGCCGCATGGAGAATTTGATGATAGTTTTAAAATAGCACCACAAGATGGTTATGCTCGTATTGTATTTCGTATTACTACTGGTTATGGTGCAGAAACTGCTACAAGTAGCTTCAATCCATTAATAATCAATGAATATATTTTTATTGACGAAAACAATAAGGTTCTCGCCTCAGGAAATGAAACCAAAAAGAATTTTGGTGAAAGCTATTTTACATATCAGGGGTTATTAGAAGCGCATAAAAAAGCAGTAATAACATTACAGGATGGATTGCTATCAACTGTAGATACAATATATAAAGATGCTTTTATTTCCTCAAAATAATTCAAACTACTTTTCCTGTGCCCAACAGCCGCCCAAGCCGACCAGCGGCACGAGGCGTTATCGCTGGCGGTTGGTTTTGGGCGAGTTCAGGGTAGAGTAGGAAGCTGACTTACCGATCATGACCAGGACTTTTACTGACGCCTCGTCGCAAGCGACTACTACGTGTCTACCGGTCTGATCGTTCATCAGCCTCCCCTCATCAAACCGTGCTTGCGGTTCTCCCGCACACGGCTTTCCGATGTTCTTCACCGCAAGGCATGCGCTCTCGTCCAGCCCGCTGTCGTCGGCACTTTGTACAGGCCGTATTTCTCATACAACGACCTGTTCGGAGTTCAGGGGACAGTATCCGAAACCCTGAGTTACGCAAAAAGAGAAAGGAGCTCTTTCTCGATGAATCCACAC
>JACDZH010000420.1 GCA_013426815.1 Paludibacter sp. | reverse complement strand
AAAGCAGGGTTGTGGTTGCTCCTTCGGGCAGCCGGTTGAGCAGGTCGCAGTCGTGACAGGCGACAACGGTGTGGGCGTCGATATGAAGAGCCACACCGGAGGCCAGGGGGCTTCCGTCCATGGGCACCGGTGAGGGTGCCGCCGGCAAGGGCTTGTGCAAGAGACGCTGGATGCGATGAAAAATCATGGAATACTGATCGAAATTGAAGAATATCAGAGAGTCGGGGTCTGGTATCAACTCTCACCAATGAAAGAGGCATGGGGACATGAAAGAGAGTCCCCATCCCCTGATTCACCATACTGCCCTGGTCGAGTACGACAACTTCAGCCGTGGCAGGACATTGCAACTCCCTCGCCGGTGCTGACCATGCCTGCGGCGGGGGCGGAAGGGGGCAGGGCCGCGGGAGAGAACCTCCTCCCCACAGAGCCGCAAGCCCCACGCTCAACAGGGATCAGAAGGCGTAGCCGACTCCCAGCCCGCTAATCCATTGGGTGGCATCGCCCTGCTGATCGACCAGGGGGCTGTCGGCCGGGTCACCGGTGATGACCGAGCCGCGAACACCCGCCATCATCAACCAGTGTTGATCCAGATAATAAATGCCGCCCAGTACCATGTAATATTCGTTCATGCCGCCATCTGCGGTGAAGAAGGGCAGGGCCGAGGAGCCGACATTTTCGGCATTGACGCCAAAATAATGGTTGGCGTAATCGTCATTCTGATACAAGGCACCAGCGCTGACGTTCAGGTCAACCCGCTTGGCCACCGGATGCCAGTAACGGGCGCTGATATTGGCCTGAAGACCGTCGCTTTCGCCGCCCAGATCCTGATAGAATTTGGCACCCAGGATAAACCGCTCCCGTCTCTCCGCGGCATCGGCCCAGACGATGTCAAAAAAGGCACCGCCCTCAATCGTATCGTCAATCTCGGCCATCCTGCTGACCTTTTCATCGTCCACATCATCGGTACGACCGAAGTGGTAGTTCAACACGGGGCCAAAACGAAACATCTTATCATCGAGCAGGTTCACCGACAGCTCGTTGGCGAGGAGCTGGACATAACGCTCCTGGCCATGAAAGGAGTAGCGGAATATCGGGGCAAGGCCCATGGTGTAGTCATCGGAACCACGATAGTCCGGCATCATGCCCACCGCGAAGCCAATAATCGCGGGCGCTTCCATATCCATTTCGAGGGCACCGGCTGCCCTGGCCGGTGTATTCGGTACAAGGGCCATGGTGCCGGCCAGGGCCACGGCCAGTGCCATGGGGGTGATCTTCTTTATTTTCTCCATCTCTTCTCTTTCTCCTCTTGGAACTGCATTTTTTCTGGAACCTGCCTATGTCTCCTCTGTCACATTGTTTCATCGTCGGAACCGGCAACCCTTTAACCTAACCCCCCCCTTAATCCCCCCTGAATCAGGGGGGAGCTGTATTCCCCGACCACCCCTTCCCCTCCTTATCAAGGAGGGGAAGGGGTGGTCGGGGTCAGGGGTGGTTTGAGTGCTTGCCATTGAAGGGAATGTGACAAAGGAGAACAAGAGTGCCGGCCAAAGTCGCTTTCCCTGATCCTGCTTTATTCACAATGTCTGTCCGTTAGTCGTGAAAGGCGGATGGGATCGACGGGTTATTTGTCCGGCTGAATCCTGCTGATCTTGCTGCCCTGAATCCCC
>JACDZH010000419.1 GCA_013426815.1 Paludibacter sp. | reverse complement strand
AACTGAAGATAATGGCTCTCCATGAAACCAAGTACGCTTTAGTCGGATGAACCCCCATTAGTATTCCTTAATTTGAAATATCATAATCTGTAATTACCAGCACCATCCCATTCAATTTCACCGGATCGTTTACGATATTGAAGTACATTCCTCACATTGCGTTTCCACTTTGGAATATCCGAGGACGGCGATTGTGGCTCATAATCTTCCGCATCAAGATCGATATTCTTTTCGATTAATTTGTAAATTTCTTCAAGCTGGTACCATTGATCTTTAACAAAGTGTTTTTTAATACAAAACCAGATTTCAGGCAAACGACTCATAGGTATTTCCTTTTATTCTTTCACCACATATCGTCTCGGGTAACCTGACCGCGCCTATGACCTTATCGCGTAGCGACGTCGAGCTTCCCGCGGTCAGGTTGACCCGATTGTTGTGCTAAGTTGTTTTTATCTTAGTCAAGAAACAAAAATTTATCCATAAGTCACAGAACAAAAAACCGTACTTACCTTAATAATGAATAGTCACTTGCAAAAGACTTCCCGTTGATTCCGTCTGTTCCTGGAACTTGGACAAGTAGACCACTGCCTCTATCAACGACATTAAATTTGAGTTGTCCTTTCGACTGACTCATTTCGTTTCCGTATTTCTCGAAAAATTTCTCGGGCAACGGAATGTCGATAACGTCTCCGTTTTCGCGTTGGCACAAAAGTACAGCATGGTCAAAGCCATCAACTGGCAAACCAAGAAACCACCTGTTTGGTTGTCTTTCCGTAGCGACTGCAAGGCCTACCCGCTTACCCGATCTAGTGCAAAAGATTGTTTTTCCTTTAGTTAGCTGGAGGTAAATTCCTTCAGCTTCACGCTTGGTTAAGAACTCATCACGAATTTTTTCTCCAATCTCCCTTGATGACACCATTTGCGATGATCGCGTTTCGCTAACTGGGGCGTTAACAACACGACGAATTTTATGTTGAGATGTTTGTGGTTTGCCACTTTTCAACCCTTCAAGTTCCAAGACAATTTGAACATGGCGAGATATTAGATTCTCAATTTTTTTTAGTTTTTCACTTTCCGCTAATACCAGATCGGTATTTCCCTCGTCTGCCGCCTTTGAAATAGCTGATAATATTTTATTTTTCTCGCTTTGAAGTTCTGTCGCATCCATTGGGCTACCTCCTGAGTTAAAATGATATTTATCTTAACCAAGATGATAATCAAGTCAAAGAATAGTGTCAAGTGTATTTTTTCTTATGACACCACGTTCCACTTTGGGGGGCTATTATGCATTATTTTCGCTTCTTGTTGAGGGGTGGTTGCTTCTTCTGGACAAAATCAGGGTCAGGGTACTTTTAAATCTGGCTTCTAACTATGGCAACTTGAAAGGGGAAATCGAAGGGAGGCGCCCCGAATGTTCTTTTGCTGGTTATCCGTGAACGATACACTCCATGGCAACATTCACCAGAAAGCCCCTTCGGGTTTCTTTGCATTATAAAAGGGGCCGGATTTATTTCCCCATATCCATCAATGAAGGCCTTCTTATATTTCCATACCAGATTCAACATCCTCCACCGTTGAATCCTGCCAATACCACAGCACCACCGAACCGCTATCACACTCGCCCCGCCTTGCAGTACGGCCGGATCAAAATAAATATTTTATCCCCTTTTTCTT
>JACDZH010000061.1 GCA_013426815.1 Paludibacter sp. | reverse complement strand
TTTAAGAATCACGCTGAATAACAGCGATATATAATATTAATCGAAATAAAGTCTACTATAAATATATTTTTTATCAGTTATTATTTAACAGTTTGATATTTATAAATTAAATTTATGGAACAATTTCGATTTTATTAAATCGCTTAATATTGTTCGATAGGAAATTGATGAGTTTTGTTGTCTTAAAAATGAAAAAAACCTGCGAAACGTGTGTAAATACGTTTGCAGGCTTTTTAATTGTTGATTTACAGTAAAATTAGCAAGTGACCGCAGCAGGATTCAAACCTGCAACCCCCACATCCGTAGTGTGGTACTCTATTCAGTTGAGCTATGCAGCCATTTATCGTTTTTTGCGAGTGCAAAGATAGTACTTTTTTTTTATTTGCAAAAAGAAAAAGTATAATTAGTTGATTGGTGACTGTTTGATTAGATTAAATGGCAGATAATAAGTAAAATAACTATCTGAATCGTTTTGATTAAACAATTGATGCTGTAATGGTTCAATCTGCTAACACAAAATCCAATTGCTTTTTATCCAAATTTGCTCTTGCTACTTTTACTGTAATTTCATCTCCCAATTGATAACGCTTGTGGTATTTACGACCAATTAAGCAGTAATTTTTATCATCAAAACTATAATAATCATCGTCCAAATCCCGAATAGGAATCATTCCTTCACACTTATTTTCAACGAGTTCCACATATATTCCCCATTCCGTTACACCTGATATTACACCGTCAAATACTTGTCCGATACGATCCGACATAAATTCGACTTGTTTATACTTAATAGATGCACGTTCAGCATTGGCTGCCAATTGTTCCATTGCTGAACTGTGTTCACAATAACCTTCATATTCTTCCACATTCACACTACGTCCATCATGTGCATATTTTTCGAGCAATCGATGCACCATCATATCTGGATATCGGCGAATGGGTGATGTGAAATGAGTGTAATAATCGAATGCCAAACCATAATGTCCCAAATTTGAGGTAGAATAAATAGCTTTTGCCATAGACCGAATAGCCAATGTTTCAATCAGATTTTGCTCTTTTTTGCCTTGTACCTGATCCAATAAATTGTTGATTGAACCCGATACGATGGCAGGTTTTCCGGTAGTTTTCAGATTATAACCAAATCGTTTTATGAAAACTGAGAAAGTGGCAAGCTTTTCGGGATTTGGCAAATCGTGTATACGATAAACAAAAGTTTTGGCTTTTTGTCCTTTCCCTACTTTTCCTATATGTGTTGCAACTGTCTTATTTGCCAGCAACATAAATTCTTCAATCATTTTATTGGAATCCTTTTGCTCTTTGAAAAAAATAGAAGTTGGTTTTCCTTTGTCGTCAATTTCAAATCGGACTTCCACCCGATCAAAAGCAATTGCTCCGCTATCAAATCGGCCTTTTCGAAGTATTTTTGCCAATCGGTCGAGGGTCAGAATTTCGTCATTAAAATCACCTTCGCCGGTTTCAATTACGGCTTGCGCTTCTTCGTAAGCAAATCGACGGTCGCTGCAAGTTACCGTTTTAGCAATATCATAATGTTGAATTTCAGCTTTATCATTCAAATGAAAAATGACCGAATAAGTAAGTTTGTCTTCGTTGGGGCGCAAAGAGCAGATGCCATTTGACAAATGCTCGGGCAACATGGGGATTGTTCGGTCAACTAAATAAACAGAAGTTGCGCGTTGCTCGGCTTCAGTATCAATTATGCTTTCGGGACGAACATAATGCGTTACATCGGCAATATGAACACCAACTTCCCAAAGTCCGTTGTCCAATTTCCGTAATGACAGCGCATCGTCAAAATCTTTCGCATCGCGCGGGTCAACAGTAAAAGTTGTAACCTTACGCATATCGATACGTTTTGCAACTTCCTCCGTTGTTATTCCGGCATCTATTTTTTCGGCTGCAGCTTCCACATCGGCAGGATATTTGTATGGCAAACCAAACTCAGCAAGAATAGCATGCATTTCGGTATTATTATCGCCTTTATCGCCAAGTATGTCAATTACTTCACCAACCGGATTTTTTGCATTAGCCTCCCAGGTAAGTAATTTTACGACTGCTTTTTGTCCTGTTTTACCACCATTTAATTTGTTTTTTGGGATAAATATATCATTGGTCATCAGCCGATTATCCAAGGTAAGAAATGCATAATTTTCAGACACATCTAATATCCCAACAAAAGTATCTTTTGCTCGTTTGGTTATTTCCACTACTTCGCCTTCGGGCTGTTGCCCTTTTCGGTGTGCATAAAGAAATACTTTTACCTCATCGTTTAGCAATGCATGATTGGTTTTCCTTTCGGGAATAAATACCAAATCACCACCATCATCTGGAATAAGAAAGGTTTTTATTCCTTGTCTGTCAATAATTCCGGTAATAAAACCACCACGAGAATTGACTTTAAACATACCACGAGAGATTTCTACCAAAAAATCTTCATCTAGCAATTCATACAATATCTGATTGATAAAAATCCGTTGTGACTCCGATTTTATATTAAGCAATTTAGAAACGTGCTTATAGTTGAAGGTTTTTTCAAGATTATCATTAAACACTTTGATAATATTACGTACCAATTCGGTTTTGTGGATGTGGATGCTAGGGGCAGGGCTTTTCTTTTTTGACATAAATTTGATGAATTGTATGAATTTATTTTGTATGAAACGAATTGACTGATTTCGAAAATTAAATTTCATTATCACGCAAATATACAACAATGCGCTGAGCTGTTTGTTTTTTATTAAACAATTATTTTAAAGTTGGCATTAAAAATCATACCTTCTGAAGTAATTAAATCTCATATTAGACTTAACTCATATTTTAGTTTTTGTAGTATGATAAATGATTTAAAAATTGATAGTAGTTTTTCCAAAATATTTAGTATTTTCGCTCCCCGTTCAATAGAATACAAAACGGCTGAAAACATTTATGAAAAAGAAAATAGCATTTATTATCAACCCCTTATCTGGAACTGGAATGAAAAAAGAACTACCATCCATGATGCAGAGTGAACTTGATAGAAAATTTTTTGAAACGGAAATTGTTTTTACTCAATACCGAGGGCATGGGACTTTTTTAGCCAAAGAATTTGTTGATCGTGGATTTCAAATAGTTGTAGCTGTTGGGGGTGATGGTACTGTAAACGAAATTGCAAGGTCACTAATTCATTCCGAAACTTCATTAGGCATTATACCAATAGGATCAGGTAACGGTTTGGCGCGGCATTTGGGAATTCCAATGAATATTAAAAAAGCTCTTCAGCAACTTAATCTATCGGAATCGATTTATATGGATTATGGTTTAGTAAACGGACGTCCTTTTTTTTGTACTTGCGGAACGGGATTTGATGCTTATGTGAGTACTGAGTTTGCAAAAGGAAAGAAAAGAGGATTAATGCGATATATCGAAAAAGTAATTACCGGTTACTTCAGTTATAAATCTCAGAATTGTCAATTAAAGGGCAACGGAATAGATTTAAAAGTAAAAGCTTTTGTACTCACTTTTGCTAATGCTTCTCAATGGGGAAACAATGCATATATTGCTCCTCAAGCTAGTGTGCAAGATGGTAAACTGGATATTTCAATTATGAGTAGCTTTCCAATTATTGCATTACCTACTTTGGCATTACAACTTTTTGCCAAAACAATAGATAAAGATTTGTTTATGACCACACTTCGAACGGATGAAATTACCTTAATACGAGAAGAATCCGGACCTTTCCACTACGATGGTGAACCTTATGAAGAAGGCACTGAAATCCAGATTAAAACCATACATGATGGTTTGAAAGTGTTGGTAATGAAACGATTCTAATTTTTAAATAGTTGATTCTACTTTGAACAGGATTTTCTAAACGCAAAGATTAAAAGTCACTAAACTTGTCCCCAAATGCATTAACCGCAAAGAAATAAAGATATTGTATTTCTGAACCTTGTCTTGTTGACTCAATAGACTTAGTGTTCAAAAATGAAATATTGACATTTAGGAGTAGACTCTATAATCAATTTTGAAAAAGAATAAATCTGAATTTAAGTTCGATTTAAATTCCTTAATTTGATATTAGTCAGTACCTTTTTAGTATGAAGTGCAAAATCGCCGTTCATAATCCAACCATAATAACCCATATCAGTTTTTAAAACATCTAATACTTTTTGTCCTTTGTATTTGCCAAAGTTTATAATTTCTTCGCCTTTATCATTGTAAATCATGCGTCCGGCAAAGTCGACATTGTTGTTTTGAGCGGTGAATTTAGATAAAAATTCGATGTCGTTTTGCAATTCAGGATAACGGTCTAATTGAGCTTTCAAAACTTCGTAAGTTGCTATTGTATCGGCTTCGGCACTATGTGCTCCAATCAAATCTTTATCGCAGTAAAATTTATAGGCAGCACCCAGAGTGCGTGCTTCCATTTTGTGAAAAACGACCTGAACATCCACAAATTTGCGTTTCATTAAATCAATATCTATTTCAGCACGAAGCAATTCTTCTGCAAGTAGAGGAATATCGAAACGGTTTGAATTATATCCTGCCAAATCGCAACCTTCAATATCGCGAGCAATTTCTTTTGCAACAGCTTTAAACGTTGGACAAACGGCAACATCTGTATCATAAATTCCATGTATGGCAGAACTTGATTCAGGAATATGCATTTCGGGATTGATACGTATACTTTTCGTTTCTTCACGTCCGTTTGGCGAAACTTTGTGATATGCAATTTCTACAATACGGTCTGTTACAATATTTGTTCCTGTCGTTTCGAGATCGAAAAATACAATGGGATTTTTTAGTTGGAGTTTCATATAATTGATTTTATAAATATAAAGTCTAAAGACATACATCCTTAGACTTCATAAAAATTTTTAAGTCCCACTTTGGGGGATTTAAGCGGCCTTCTTTTAATCGTTAAGCAACATTGGCATCAACAACATCAAAATTTCTTCGTTCGTTTCATTTTCAAAAGGAAGAATCAAACCTGCTCGTGAGGCATCCGACAATTCCAAAATAATATCACCCGCATTGATATTACCTAGAATTTCGATTAGAAAAGGTGATTTAAAGCCAATTCTGATTGGTTCACCTTCAAACTGACAACTTATAGTTTCTTCTGCCGAAATCGAAAAATCAATATCCTGAGCTGAAATATTAATTTGATTTTCATTTATTGCCAGTTTCACCAAATTGCTACCTTGATTAGAAAATACCGACACACGTTTCATTGCATTCATCAAAGTTATCCGATCGATAATAATTTTGTATGGATTAGAATTTGGTATTACTGCTGAGTAATTTGGAAAACGACCTTCAATCTGACGACAAATCATCGTATAGTTTGCCAACTTGAAATGGGCATTTTTTTTATCGAAATGAATTTGCACTTCGCCACTTTCTTTGGGCAAAATGTTTTTAAGCATATTTGCCGGTTTTTTAGGTAATATAAAACTTACAGCTTCATCTTCTTCTTGAATGGACGATGAAGTGTGGACTGTTTTATAGCGCACCAATTTATGAGCATCTGTTGCCACTAAAGTCAGTTTATCAGCCGAAATATCAAAATAAATTCCATTCATTACGGGACGTAATTCATCGTCGGCTGTGCAAAATAAAGTTTTAGAAATCCCTGAAGAAAGTTGTGAAACCGATAAAGTTAATAGCTTTGCATCATCCTGCAATTGTGGCATACGTGGATATTCATCACCATTTTGACCAATAAAATTATAAGTTCCATTCGCAGAACTTATCACCATTGCCAAATTTGAATCATTTATAGTAAATGTCAGCGGTTGTTCCGAAAATTCACGTAAAGTATCTAGCAATAAGCGCGATGAAACTGCCACTTTTCCGTTTCCTTCGCCCGATTCTACTTCCATTGATGTAATCAAAGTGGTTTCAATATCCGAAGCAGTCATAGTAAGCGTATTCCCATTGAGATGAAGCAAGAAATTATCAAGAATAGGTAACGAGTTTTTGCTATTTATTACACGGCTAATTGACTGTAAATGGCTTAGTAATTCGGTACTTGAAACAATGAATTTCATATTGATCGTTTTAATAGGTTGCTTTTTGAAATAATTCAGCAAATATACTGAATATTTTAATACAAAAAAATTTTTACTACTGTTTTTCAATATATTTCTCCTAAAATCTTAATGAGATGGATGCTATAAATAATTTGAAATTTATTCAAAAAAAGTTTTGTAGTTTGAATTAATGTTCGTAATTTTGCGAACTACGAACAAATATAAATATTTTATCATGGATAATTTAAAAAACAAAGATTATACGATTGACAACGAGCAACTTGCCAGATTTGCCAAAGCCATGGGACATCCGGCAAGAATTACAATTTTAAATTTTTTGGCTTCGATGGACAGTTGTTATTTTGGTGATATACACAACGAATTGCCCATTGCTAAAGCCACTGTATCACAACATTTGAAAGAATTGAAAGATGCAGGACTTATTCAGGGAGAAATAGAAACTCCAAAAGTAAAATACTGTATTAACCGCGATAACTGGGAAAAGGCACAGGTTTATTTCGAAACGTTTTTTACAGATTGCAAACCTAAGACAACTTGTTGTAATTAGAATATTTAAACTTCAAACGATACAAAATTATGAACATTCAGGTACTAGGGACAGGCTGTCCAAAGTGTAAATCACTAGAAAAAGCCACTCGCGAAGTTGTAGCTCAAAACAATATTGATGCAACCATTACTAAAGTAGAAGATATAGTTGAAATTATGAAATTCAACATTATGACCACACCTGCATTGGTTATCGATGGGAAAGTGGTAGTTAAAGGACGTGTTCCTTCGATGGACGAATTGAAACAAATACTAACAAAATTTATATTTTATGAAAAAACTTATTTCATTATCAGTTGTGGTACTTTTAGTTTTCACTTTTTTTTCAGAGAATAGTGTTGCTGCTGATAAAAAAACTCAAGTCGCAGTTTCAAAATCTTCTAAAATTGAAGTGTATTATTTTCATTTCACCCGTCGGTGTATGACTTGTAATGCTGTGGAAGATGTGTCAAAAGAAGCTATTTCTACCCTTTATCCTACTCAATTCAAGAAAGGACAAATTACTTTTAAATCGGTAAATTTAGATGAAAAAACCAGTGACGTCTTAGCTAAGAAATGCAAAACTGAAGGTCAGGCACTCTTAGTTATAAGTGGTGGAAAACGAATTGATTTGACCGAACAAGGATTTATGTATGCAAAAAGTAACCCCGAAAAACTAAAGGCTGAGTTGAAAAAAACGATTGATCCCTTGTTATAATTTGAAAATTTGAAAATGTGCTAATTTGAAAATGTAGAAATTTGAAGATTTGAAAATTTGCTAATTTGAAGATGTAAGAATTTGAAGATTAAAAAAATTAAGAGATTGAATTCAAAAGTTATAAAATCAATTTGAAATTTTTTGAATATGAGAAATGAGAAATGATAAAGAGAATTTAATTGTAAATCTATCTATTAGTTTTGCCCTTGAAATAATTGAATATTGTGAATTACTTGAAAGTAAAAGAAAATTTGTTCTTGCTAATCAATTACTTAAATCAGGCACTTCAATTGGAGCAAATGTACATGAGGCTCAGAATGCTGAAAGCAAAGCTGATTTTATTCATAAAATAAAAATAGCTGCGAAAGAATCAGATGAAACGGATTATTGGTTAACTCTTTGCAGTTTATCGCCAAGCTATCCAAATCCAGTCGGACTGGATGTTAAGGTTCTTTCGATAATTAACGTTCTATCAAAAATAATTAGTTCCTCAAAAAATAATCCATCATAAACAGCCATCTCAATCTTCAAATCTTCAAATTAGCACATTATCACATTTTCAAATTTGCTCATTTTCAAATTAACGATATGCAATTTCTCCAAACTATATTAGAAAACTCGCAGTATGCATTTATTACAGCCATTATTCTGGGACTGATGACAGCTATTAGTCCTTGCCCTTTGGCTACCAACATTTCCGCTATTGGTTTTATCAGTCGCGATATTGAAAATCGTCGTCGGGTTTTTATCAATGGGTTGGTTTATACACTTGGGCGTGCCATAAGTTACACCGGATTAGCAGTCATTATTTATTTTGGAGCCAGCAAAATGAATATTTCTATGCTTTTTCAGGGCTGGGGTGAAAAATTGTTAGTACCAATTTTAATTCTGATTGGTTTATTTATGCTTGATGTTATAAAAATAAAACTTCCCGGTTTTTCGGGTTTAACCGACAAAATCGGAGAGAAGAGTAAAAGTAGTTATTGGAGTACGTTGTTGTTGGGAATGGCTTTCGCACTGGCATTTTGTCCATACAGCGGAGTTTTGTACTTCGTTATGCTTATTCCAATGACTGTAGCCAGTGCAAGTGGATTGTATTTGCCTGTTTTATTTGCCATTGCCACTGGATTGCCTGTCATCCTTTTTGCCTGGTTGCTGGCTTATGCTGTGGGAAATGTTGGCAAATTGTACAATCAAATTAAAACCTTTGAACTTTGGTTCAGACGTGTGGTTTCGGTTGTGTTTATCGGAGTGGGAATTTATTATTTGGTTATATTTTTAGCAGTCTAAATATCCCCCCTAACCCCATAAAGGGGGAACTAATTAGCACATTTTCAAATCTTCAAATTGTCTCATTTTCAAATTAAAAACATGAACTTCCAAATCTTCAAATCTCATAATTTTCAAATTACGTTACTATTACTCCCCATTTGGTATGTAATTTATTCCAATTTACAACTTGGAACCGATTGGTTTGTTTATTCTGTGCTGGGAATGTTAAAAGGAGGACATCTTACTGAAGCAATTCGATTCTTTATTTTTGAATTCCCAAAAGTATTGATGTTGTTGGTGTTAATTATTTTTTTTGTTGGAATTCTGCGCAGTTATTTTACTGCCGAACGTACCCGAAAAGCACTGGAAGGGAAATCTACATTTATGGGCAATATTATGGCTTCATTGTTAGGAATTGTAACGCCATTTTGTTCTTGTTCAGCTATTCCGTTATTTCTGGGTTTTGTTGAATCCGGCGTTCCACTCGGAGTTACCTTTTCATTTCTGATTGCTGCGCCAATGATTAACGAAGTGGCTGTGATACTCTTATATGGTATGTTTGGCTGGAAAGTGGCAGCTATTTATATTGGTACAGGCTTGGCAATTGCCATCATTGCAGGTTGGATTATTGGTAAACTCAAACTCGAAAAATGGGTAGAAGAATGGGTGTATGCAACAAAATTGGGAGAAAGTGAAATGGTAGTTGAAAAAATTACTTTTTCACAACGAATCACCATGGGTTATGCTGCTGTAAAAGAAATTGTGGGCAAAGTATGGTTATATGTGGCATTAGGTATTCTGGTTGGTGCAGGTGTGCACGGTTATGTTCCGCAAGAATTTATGGCTTCGTTGATGGGAAAATCGGCATGGTATTCTGTTCCGTTGTCAGTATTGATCGGTATACCCTTATATTCTAATGCCGCCGGAATTGTTCCAATCGTCTCGGTTCTGATTGAAAAAGGTGCTTCACTCGGAACAGCTTTGGCATTTATGATGTCGGTGATAGCTTTATCATTACCCGAAATGATTATTCTGCGAAAAGTTTTGAAACTGCCTTTGATATTGACTTTTATTACTGTTGTTGGCGGTGGAATTATGATAGTTGGTTTTCTATTTAACTGGATATTTTAAATTGCAGGAAGAAACTCTTATTTCTCATTCTTTTGACTAATTTTAGTTCTACAATTTTTGGTAAAAAATACTTTGTAGCAAAATATTAATATGAAATATCGGGAATTCTGAATTTTATAATTCATAAGGCTACCCCAAAATGGAAGCAAGGTATTTCAATATTATAAGTTGAAAACAGAAATGAAATAATTGAATCAATCTTCAGTAATACATGCTATTAAACTGAATTTTAAGGGTTATTAAAAGTTGCTGTTTTTTTAACGAAAAAGCACCGAATGAATGGTTTCATCCGGTGCTTTTTTATCTAAAATGAATAAATTATCAACGATTACAAGCTTTCACCAAAATCTTTTTTAAACATCGCCATTAGTTTTTGAGGCCAATCGCTAGTTGGTTCCAAACCTCCCATAAAGAAACGCAAAACCGGCGGTTCGTACACAAAACGTAAACCACCAATTAATTGGCGATTTTGATACAACCAATTCAATCGATCTTCTACGTATTTAATTTGCGACAGTGTAAATACACGTCGTGGAACAGCCAGACGAAGTAATTCCATATCGGCATAGGTTTCGTTGCCATTTTCGTCACGTTGGTTAGAGATAGAACCACGCTCCATACCACGAACTCCTGAAATTAAAAATAAAGCGGCTGCCAATGCACCTGCAGGATATTCAGTTTGAGGAATGTGAGCACAAACCTGCATTGCATCCAGGTGAGCACCCAACACACCGGCTGGTTTGATTACCGGTATTCCTTTTGCATCCAAAGCATCAACCAAATATTTTATAAAACAGGGACTCTGACAAATCATCGTTTCGTCTAAAGTTTCATAAAGACCAACTGCCATAGCTTCAATTTCGCGAATAGAAATACCGCCATAAGTTAAGAAACCTTCGTAAAGTGGTACCAATGCCTCCAATTCCTTGAATATTGTCATATTATCGGTACACATTCCACCACCACGAGATGAGCTGATTTTACGCGCTGAGAAGTAACATAAATCAGCAAGGGCAGTCATGGTTTTTAGAATTGTACCCATGTCAGAGTTCATAAATTCTTCTTCACGTTTCATTACCAAATAAGCATTTTCACCCAGTAAACTACAGTCGAGAACTAAACGAATGCCATATTTGTCGGCAATTGAACGTACATCGCGTAGGTTTTTAACAGAGAAAGGTTGTCCGCCAATCAGTTTAGTTGATGCTTCCATACGAATAAAAGGAATATTGGCTGCTCCATGACTTAAAATCACTTCTTCCAGTTTTTCGATATTCATATTTCCTTTGAACGGATGATCGGAATTTATCACATAGGCATCATCATAAAGTAATTCTACAATTTTACCACCATTTTGGGTAATGTGCGCCATAGCAGTGGTAAAGTGATAGTTCATAGGGATTAAACTTTCTTTTTTGACATAAGCTATGGAAATAAAACTTTCGGCAGCACGTCCCTGGTGAACCGGAAGAAGTATTTTTTTGCCCAAAACATCTTCCACTGCTTTTTGTAAACGGAAAAAGCTTTGCGATCCGGCATAAGCATCATCGGCTTGCATCATTGCAGCCAATTGATTGTCACTCATGGCATTTGTTCCACTATCGGTGAGCATATCCAGAAAAACATCTTTTGTACTTAAACGAAAAGTGTTGAACCCACCTTCAAAAAGTGCTTCCAATCTACGTTCGATGGGAACTAAATTTAATTTTTGAACAATACGTACTTTGTGTAATTCCAATGGGATATTCTCACCACTGAAAAATTTAATCTCTTGCATAATGTTTTAAATGGATTTTTTGATATATAAGTAATATGTAATAATTATTGATATGTTTTATGTAATTAATGTCCAGCAAAACAGTCTTTAAAGTGTAACTAAACACTTGTAACTACATAGATTGAATTGTTGAAATTATATAAAAAAAAATTAGCGTACTTTGGTGATTAAGCACGCAGATTGAACAAAAAAATATGTTTTATACCGAATAAAAACTTTTGAGAAGCAAAAGTAATGATTTTTTCAGAAAATTGAATAAAAAGTTGTGATTTGAAATAAAAAGAATAAAAAAAGTGTCATTTTGGTACGAACTCACATCGGGTCTACATCCAAATTCACCCAAAGTGCTTTGAATTGTGGATCGGCAATTACCTGATTAACAACTTGCCGTAGTAGTTCTTTGGCTCGTTCGGGCGAAGCATCAATTTCAATTTTGAGTAGAATATGTTTGATATATAGATTTTGAATGCGTGAAACCGAAGGTGTATTCGGACCAAGTATTCGTATTCCAAATACAGCTCGCATGTCAATAGACATGCGGTTTGCAGCAAGATTGAGTACGTTGGGGTCACGATGGCGTAGTACAATTTGAATCAACCGAAAATAGGGTGGATATTTGAAAAGTTGCCGTTCAGCGCATTGTGTATTAAACATGGCTTTATAATCGTTGCGAATTACCTGACCAATAATAGGATGTTCTGGAGACGAAGTTTGCAAAACGACAGTTCCGCGTTTGTTTTTTCGTCCTGCTCTGCCACTCACTTGTGCCATTAACTGATAAGCACGTTCGTAAGCCCTAAAATCGGGAAAATTCAGCATATTGTCTGCATTCAGAATTCCCACCAAACTTACACGTTCAAAATCCAAACCTTTGGAAATCATCTGAGTACCAATTAGAATATCAACTTTTGCCTGCTCAAAGTCAGTTAATATTTTTTCGTATGATTTTTTGGTTCGTGTGGTGTCAAAATCCATGCGAGATACCCGTGTGTCAGGAAAAAGAAGTTTTATTTCGTCTTCAATTTTCTCAGTTCCAAACCCTTTGGTGGTAAGTGTTCCGGGTGTTCCGCAAGCATGACAAATCTTTGGAATGGCTTCGGTATAACCACAATAATGGCAGGACAAAGTATTTAAAACTTTATGTACCGTGAGACTTACATCACAGTTTTTGCAATGAGGTACATAAGCACAGGCTTTACATTCAATATAGGGCGCGTAGCCACGACGATTCTGAAACAATATGACTTGCTCGGAATTTTGCAGAGCATTGGTTATTTTCTCCAGCAACAAAGGCGTGAAGTGACTTTGCATTTCTTTTTTCCGATAGGCTTCTTTACTGTCGACTACTAAAATTTCGGGCATTGCCATTTCTTCGTGACGTTGATTCAGTTCCACCAAACCGAATTTTCCTGTTAACCCATTGTGATAAGTTTCAACAGCCGGTGTGGCAGTGCCAAGCAAAGTTTTTGCACCATGCAACGAAGCAAGCATAATAGCAGCATTGCGTGCATGATACCGGGGTGCAGGGTCGTATTGTTTGTAACTCGATTCATGTTCTTCGTCCACAATAATTAAGCCCAATTGGCGAAATGGCAAAAAGATGGACGAACGAACACCGATAATCACATCGTAGGTTTTATCGTTCAATACATTATTCCAAATCTCCACCCGTTCAGCGTCGGAAAATTTGGAATGATATACGCCCAATCGGCGACCAAAAACCCGTTTTAATCGAGTTGTTAGTTGTGTTGTCAATGCTATCTCGGGCACCAAATAAAGCACTTGCTTACCTTCGGATAAAACTTTATTAATTAATTGAATATATAATTCAGTTTTTCCGCTGGAAGTTACGCCATGTAACAGAACCACTGATTTCTCGACAAATTGTTTTTCAATTTCTGAGTAAGCTTGTTGTTGATATTTGTTCAATTCATATTGTTCCGAAGTTTGGATTTCAGAACTGTCCAATCGTCCAATTTCTTTCGTGTAAATCTCCATTGCACCGCGTTCGACCAATCCATTGAGGGCTGCAGCCGAAACTCCTGTTCGTTCCAATAATTCCTTTTTGCTGACTTCTCGTTGTTTATTAGGGGTGAGGCATTTTGAGAGATCGATATACATCATCAACACATCCAGTTGCTTTTTGGCACGACTCAAATCATCGAACAATTTGCGTAAATTATCTTCTTTTGCCGTTTCATCTGTTAAACGTACAAACGTATCAGTCTTGGCGCGAAACTTTTCGGTCAGTTCTTCGCTGATTTCTACCGCACCTTTTTCTAACAATTGCTTCAGTGTGGGCATTGTATCGCGCATTTCAGTAATTTTATTCAATTCAGAAACACTGATGGCTTTCCCATCCGAAAGTGCATCAAGTACTTTACCTTCTTTGTCCGATAGTTTCGATTCCGCTTCGTAATCGGGATTAATGCGTACTTGCGTTTCACTTTCCAACTTCAAACCTGCCGGAACAGCTGCCTGATAAACATCCCCTAAAAATGCCTGATAATAGGACGAAATCCATTCCCAAAACTTCATTTGCGGACGGCGTAAAATGGGTTCATTGTCCAGTAAACACAGAATATCCTTGGCTTCGTAAATGGTAGGCGTAACCGAATGTACCAGATAAACCACCGCTGTATACATTTTCTTTTTCCCGAATGGAACCACCACCCGCATACCCATTCGAACCTGTTCAGCCCATTCTTCAGGAACTGAATAAGTAAAAGTATTTGCCAGTGGCAATGGTAGTATTACATCGACGTATTTCATGAACTGTAACCACTAAAGGAAAATAATATTTAATTTTACAAAGGTAAGAAAGAATTGAGAAATGGCAATTAAAGAACGAAATTGGTTTCTTGAAGTTAAAAATATTTTATTCAAATTACAATCTAAAGTATTTATTCAAATTTAACTTGAGGTCACAATTTGTGATCTCAAGTTGAAAACATATTTTTTGATTTTACATAGTAAATGTAAAAAACTATTCATACATTTGCATTTCATTAAAAAATCTCGTCAATTGTAGCGACAATTGCATTACATATTATCAAAAGCGTTAGCTTTTATTTCAGTCCCAGAAACATCGACACTTTTTTGAACTAGAAGAAATAAGTTAGTAAACGCCTGCGCCAAACGGCGTGGGCTTTAACTTATTATTCTAGTTAGGCAGTCGATGGCCTCTGGAGCGTGATACAGTTAAAGTACCACGCTTTTTTTATGCCCAAAAGTAAAGTATAACAAACTGTTTATTTTTGAGTGATCAATAATTAGAAATGTTTATGTTACAAATAAAATTCGAAAATTATTTATACATTCTATTTAAAAATAAGGTAAATGATATTACAAAACTTTTATAATGATTTCGATTTTCAAATTCTTGATTCTGGCGAATTCAAAGAAGATGCAGTAAGAGAGGAACTTATTAATCCTATTCTGAAACTTTTAGGATATAAATCTTATGGTGTTAATAGGATTATTTACAGTAAAACACTTTCTCATCCTTTTGTACAAATAGGATCTAAAAAAAGGCAAATAAATATTGTACCGGATTATCTTTTCGAAATCAATGGAAAATACTCTTGGGTTCTTGATGCAAAAGCACCCTTTGAAAATATAACTTCGGGTGAGAATATTGAACAAGTATATTCGTATGCTATTCATCCTGAAATAAAAGCTGATATATTTGCACTTTGTAACGGAAAAGAATTTGTTGCATTCTCAAAAGAACAAAAAGTACCATTATTACTATTTCAACTTTCTGAAATTGAGAAACATTGGGATGAAATACAAAAAGTACTTAGTCCAGACAAATTTGTAGAAAAAGAAATATTAAAAGCTCCAGAAACTACATATGAAAAACCAACTGATTTTTCATATACCGATTTAAAATTACCAAAACCAATAGACCCAAAAAAACAAGCCATGTGCAGACATTTTGGAGTTCATGGTTATTTTACACGTCAAAGTTGGGATATTTTACAGCATTATATCAAACACTTTACGAAGCCTAATGATTTGGTTTTGGATCCTTTTGGAGGAACAGGTGTAACCGCAATTGAAGCTCTGATTCTAGGAAGAAAGGCGATTCATATTGATTTAAATCCACTTTCTCCATTCATTGTAAAAAGTTTAATAGAACCTGTAAAAATTGAAGTCTTACTTGCTGAATTTTATAAGATTGAAGCTCAATTTGTAAAAAATTGCCCTAAAACAATTGACCAAATTGAAGCAGCAAAATTAAAATATTGGCATCCTACAATAAAATTAGGAATGAAAGGAGCTGATGTAGAAAATGTTGAAGACTTATTTACTGACAAACAACTGGTTCAACTTGCTTTATTAAAACACTTGATTCTAAAAGTGAAAGATGATGCTATCAAAAATTCAATATTACTTGCATTTTCAAGCACAATTACAAAAATAAATCGCACTTATCACCCTTCAAGTTCAAGAGGTGAGAATGCTGGAAATGCCGCTGCGTTTGCATATTATCGATATCGTTTAGCTAAAGAAGAAGTCGATTTAGATGTTTGGGCATCATTCCACACCAAATTTAATAAAATTGTAAATGCAAAAAAGGAAATTGCACCTTATATTACTCAAACTACAATTAAAAATGCAACAATAACAAAGGGAACTGCCACAGATTTGAGCCATATAGAATCTGAAAGTGTTGATTATATTTACACCGACCCTCCTTACGGAAGTAAAATTCCATATCTAGATTTATCGGTAATGTGGAATGCATGGCTTGATTTAGACGTTAGTGAACAAGACCGTAGAGAAGAAGCAATTGAAGGTGGTCAGCTTGAAAAAGCAAAAACCGAGTACAGCAGTTTATTGTCGCAATCTATCAAGGAAATGTATCGTGTGTTGACATACGACCGTTGGATGTCATTTGTTTTCGCACATCAAGATCCTCATTATTGGCATATTATTGTGGATACAGCCGAAAAATGTGGTTTTGAATATGCAGGAGCTGTCAAACAACATAACGGGCAAGCCAGTTTTAAAAAACGCCAAAATCCGTTCTCAGTTTTATCGGGTCAATTAATAATTAACTTTATCAAGAAAGAAACGCCTCAAGCTATACAGAAATTTAAACTCGGGAATGATATATATGATTTAATTATTGAAACTATTGAAACTATTGAAAGTGTGATTGCTATAAATGATGGAGCAGGTCTTGAACAGATAAATGATGAGCTGATTATCAAAGGGTTGGAATTTGGTTTTTTAGATGTGTTAAGCAGGGAATATAAAGACTTAACCCCTATTTTGATGAGCGAATTTGATTACGATCAACAATTGAAAAAATTTTATATCCGTCAAAATCAAAAATTTAAAACAAAAATCCCATTGGATATGCGTATAAAATACTTTTTACTTTCCTATATGAAACGTAAAGAGTTTGATAAAGAATATCCTACTACCGATGATATAATTTTAGACATTATGCCTTTATTAACCTGAGTTCGGGATAAGAATTTTAAAATTCAATTGATAATTGAGGTG
>JACDZH010000418.1 GCA_013426815.1 Paludibacter sp. | reverse complement strand
TGTCAAGAACTTTTTTTAAAAAATACAAAATAAATTCAGCTGAATAGTTACGAAATTTTTTCGACTGAAAAGTCGCGAGCAGAACCCTTAGTTTCATAAAGTTACATGATGCGGCAGACTAATACAAATTCTTCCGGTGGCAATGTTGAGATTTTTGGGTGAAAAAGGGTCAGGTGAAAAAGGGTCAGAATAAATTTAAATAAATTTTATCCGGCCCCCTCTTATTTACAGCCCCTGGCTTTTCCATCCTTGCCCTTTCATGCTCATGGCACCTCTGTTTTATCCACTCAAAATAGTGACTTTGCCACAATGTCCACGTCACTATTTTGGTTCAGCAAGCCGCTGCCAAACTCTCGCTTACCAATCGGTTCAGGCTTACTTTCTTTTCGGCTGCTTTGATTGCCAAGGCCCGATGAGTATCGGAAGTTACCCTGACCTGAAACTTCCCACTATATTTCTTGGTTGCCAGTGGTTCGGGCACGCTCTCGCCATTGCTTATAAGGTCGGTCACTGTATCGGCCACTACCTGCCGGATTCCTTTCAACGCTGCTTCTGGAGTCTGGTCAAGCCAGCTCAAACTGGAAAACTCAGCGCACAGACCGACATGCTCCTGATCCTCTTCGGACCAGGTAACTCGATAGGTATAATGATCATGTTGTAACATTGCCGTACCTCCTTACTTCTTTAACTTATCGACGGCCTTCAACACTTGACGGACTTGATAAGCCCTTGCTTTCCCTTTGCTGTCCTGAATGTTTACCCGTGGATCGCCCAACCATGGCGTTTTATAAATACGGTGACTCGTGCCTTCCTGTCGTGCCTTGCCGAAATAAAACTTGCAGACTTTGCATAAATCGGAAAATTTGACGTTGCAGGGGTTGCCCTGCATGGTCTTGAAGAGTTCACTGATCCTATCCATGAATGTATAGTATCAATAATGATATTGATTGTAAAGGGGAGATAGATTGGGCGGGTGAAAAATCATTTATGATGGGAGGAAACGTTTGACAATATGTTTCCATGTGGATACATTTAATCCATGCAATACGAACTACAAAGCACAGAGCACTTTGATAAATGGCTTGCAAAAGTAAAAGATAGACAGGTACGCGCAAGGATTGTCCGGCGTATTGACAGTATGGTCATCGGAGTGTTTGGCGACTGCAAGACCATTTATACCAACCTCTTTGAACTGCGTCTGTTTTTTGGTCCGGGTTACCGGGTGTACTTCACCATCAAGAAAGAAAGAATAATTTTCCTGTTGGCTGGCGGCGATAAATCCACGCAACCCAAAGACATTGAAAAGGCTTTGGCGTTGTTGAAAACATTGGAGGAATAAAAAATGACCACAAAAACAAGACCATTTGATGCTGCTGAATATCTTAAAACTGATGAAGACATTAAGCTCTTTCTGCAAGACGCCACGGAAGGAACCGCTGAAGAGTTCGTCCATGCGCTCAACACGGCGGCGAGGGCAAAGGGTATGTCCGAGGTGGCCAAGAAAGCGGGAGTTACCAGGGCCAGCCTTTACAAATCGCTGGCGGAGGGAGGATGTCCCCGTTTTGATACCATAAGCAAGGTGGCAAAAGCCCTTGGCTGCAAACTGTCCGTGGTGTGAGAGAGCCTCTTTTTTAGACATAATGGCTGTCAGTTAAACGAAAAAGACCTGCCCCTTGCAAACA
>JACDZH010000417.1 GCA_013426815.1 Paludibacter sp. | reverse complement strand
CCAGGATTCAGACCGTCTCAAGGACCTCAAGGCAAAGAAAGAAAAAGGTGACTGCAAAGAGCAGTGTCAAAACGAAATCAAGGATCTGGAAAGATTGGATGCCGAAAGGGAGGTTCGGTATATTGCCGCCTATGTGAAATGCCGGGAGACGAAAAATTGTCAGGACCTTCAGAAGGTTTCCGCGGAGATGACAAAAGACATGGGGTGGATTGGCGTGTTGAGCAAGAATTATGAATCACTTGGCGATCCCGGCAAGACGAATTTGTATCTGGATCCGAAAACCGGGGAGTATAGGCTTTTAATCATCAAGGCGACGGGCCAGCCAGACGGTGGCGGCGCCAGTTTCGGCAGCTTCCAGATCGCGGCGAATACTGGATCGATGGATGATTTCATGAACTTCCTCAAGAAAAACAATTCTGAAAGTTACAATACCTTGAATGCAGCCGGCGGTGTTGCCGCAGCAAAAGCCGGGAAGAAGGAGTTTGTGGAGGCATGGCAGTCGCTGGCGTCGAATGGAACGGATTTTGCCCAGTTGCAAGAGAAGTTCATTGATCAGCAAAAATTCAAGTCTTCCTACACCTATGCGGTCACGCTCATTCCCAATTTGGATAGCCGTTCTCCGGCCTTGCAGGAGATTATCAAGTCAGGAGCAGTGCAGCATGGTACTGGAAATAATGAAGGCAGCAATGGGAACAATAAGGTTATAAAGAACGCGTGGACCGGGCAATCCAATGTCAGTGATGAACAGTTGATTGAAAACTATTATGCGGCACGTAAAAAATTATTCAAAACAGAAGCGAGCAGGTACATCAAGGAGGAGAAAATGGCCCTGGAGATGTTGAAAAAGTCAAAATCTAAATAATATCAAAGAGGTATTGAAATGAAAAAGTTGGTTCTTTTATTGTTCTGCGTGATAAGTGTTGCAGGCTGCCAGTCCGGTTTTGCCGAAGAGGAACCTCCGAAACTTGCGGATACCGCTCCGGGGTACTGGAATCGGCCTCAGTCACCGGAAAATTTATACCGGCTCATCCGGTTGCGCTATGCGGGGCCGCGCTATTCCCCCGATGGCAAGCCGCTTGGCGAGGTGCCGATAATCAATTTAGTTCCCGCAGGGTACAGTCTCAGCGATCCAGACAACGCAGAAGGGTGCCGTGACGAAGCCAGGGAGCTGCTTCTCTCCTTTGTCAGAGGAAACCCTGAAGTGACCCGACTAGGTAAACGAGTCTGGCTTGATCTGGAACAAGGGGTCATGGGTTCCGAGACGGCTAAAGAATACTATTTTTTTCGGTATGTCTGCCTGCCCATGAACACGGTGGATGATCTGGATATGTTCGGCACACAATACCGACAGTTTTACATTCAGGACCCTCCAGGAAAAAAACGCGATCAGACAAAGAGGATACACTATCTGGCTGAAGGGAGGCAGTATCTGGTACAGCAGATCCCGGAAGAAACAGATAAGTCTAATGAATCTTCTACAAACCGGCACAAAGAACTTGTGGCACAAGGCTATGCCACAATTATCCAGTCAGACGATGTCCGCTACCATTTCTGGTACGATCCGGTTCGTTTTTTTCGGCGGTTTGAGAAATACGGAATCTCGGCGACCCTGAAAATTCCCGATACCAAGAAAGGCGTGGACACGTGGCAGGATAGCAGTTGGAATACGATGTTCAAGGTCA
>JACDZH010000416.1 GCA_013426815.1 Paludibacter sp. | reverse complement strand
CACACTGCACGTTTGGTAACACGCGCCTAAGCTCATTGGCTGGCTGACGTGCATTTAGCAGGTGTTGCGCCCGCATTCACTTTGTCGTTTTACGACAGCGAATGCTCCCGCAAATGAAACATACCGTACAACGGTGCCGCCAAATGCCCATAGCCTTAGTCGTTACCAGCAAGCCGAAAAAAAAAAGACAGACGAAGTAAAATGCTAATTTCAGCAAGAAAAACGAGGCTTTGCTACGAAAAAAAAAATAATAGACAACAAAACGAGAGTGTGACTTTTTACGTGTAGTTATTTATTTCGACAACTTAAATAAGACAAAGAATATCAATTTTTCTATTTATTCAATTATGCAATATATCAATCCTTTTGACCTTTTGGGAATTACGACAGATAATTTATCTGATGTAAATAGTTATTCCATCAATAAATCAAAAAGGCAACTGATTGCTGAAATTGAATTAAGCGATACAAATACAATTATCCATGATGGAGTTGAATTGAATAAAGGAGATTGTATTAAAATCATTGATGAACTTGACAATAAGGATTCTAAGGAATTTCATTTTTTTATTTACGGCAACCTTGCTTTAAAGAAATTTCTAACTACTGGTGATATAGGTTTCTTTGAAAACTTTCAAACAGAGAGCATTTACAATCTTCCCGAATTCCTTGATTTTATAAGTCCTTATTTCACTCAACAATATGATAAAACTTTTTTAGACAACTATAAACAAGCGAACCAGAATACCTTAATTAAACTACTAGCAAATAAACCAATTGTCAATGCTTTACATTATGAAAAGTGCTATAAATCGACATATTCATATATTAAAGAAATAGACAATGAGATTAAGAATATCATTAGCGAAATTTCAAGCGGCAAAAGTTCATTTATTAATATACAATTTGTAGGATTAGATAAACTGATTGTTGAGAAAATCAATATAGACTTACTTAATCTATTACCTTCCTATTTTCAAAGTTTAAGAAATCAGTTGGCGATGTCTATTCGGAATCTTGCGAGAGACATAAATAATAAACCATTTGAATACTTTGAACCAGCATTTAGAATCATTGAAGTTGCTTATAATATTTCAATTGATGCTCTTACGAAACAAACAATTTCAAAAGGTTATTTTGTAATCAAGAAAAACTACGAAGAAGAAGCTTCCAAATATGAAGCAACAAAACGGGAAAATGAAAATAAACGAATAATAACCAAATGGACTGAAAAAGAAAATCAAATTGAGCATATTACAAAGGAGATAACTGAAGGAAATAGTAAATTTATATCTACAAATTTCCTCTCTTTAGATATACTTATTTTACAAATAGTACAGCCTAATGACTTGAATTTACTGACTAAAAATTTTCAGGGTTTGAGAAATCGAATTGCGGAAAATATTCGTGCGCTTGCAAAAACAGTAAACAACGAGCCATATCATAATTACAAAGTGGCTTTTGATATTATTAATATAGCCAAGAATATAATTGTTGAAGAAAAAATATCAGTGGAAATTGATAAAACATTACAAATCATTCAAACTAATTTAAAAAAGCAAATTGCTCAGTATACTTCTTCAAATATAAATGATTTGTTAAGTGACCTTAATATTAGTATAACAAAAAAATGGTAACTACTCAGCACCCCTAGAAAAGGATCAATCGTTATTTGCCACGGCA
>JACDZH010000415.1 GCA_013426815.1 Paludibacter sp. | reverse complement strand
CAAATGGCTTTACCTGGGACATCGGCGGCCATGTCCTTTTTTCCCATTATCCATACTTTGACCAGGCTGTGGCGGAATCGTTGGGGGATGCCTATTACGAGCATCAGCGCGAAAGCTGGATCCGTATCTTGCAGACTTGGGTGCCCTATCCGTTTCAGAACAATGTGCGTTATCTGCCCGATGATGCCCTGCAAGAATGCCTGGATGGCCTGCGCCGGTTGAAGGGGAGTCCATCCCAGGCCCCGAATTTCCGGGAGTGGATGGATGCGGTGTTTGGCCATGGTATCGTCAGGTACTTTATGGCGCCATACAACTGGAAGGTATGGGGGACACCGCTGGAGATGATGAGCAGGGACTGGATCGCCGAGCGGGTAAGCATGATTGATCTGGCCCGGATTGAAGGAAATATCGCAGAAAAGCGGGATGACCTGAGCTGGGGGCCGAACAACACCTTTAAGTTCCCCCGACAGGGCGGGACCGGCACCATCTACGAAGGAATTGCTGTAAATTTTCGGGACAAGATTCACCTCCATCACCGGATGGAGACCGTGGATATTGCCCGGAAACAGGTGCTCTTCAGCAATGGTCGCATTGAGGTCTATGATCTGTTGATCAATACCACTCCGCTGGATTTGCTGGTCAGTGCCTGTAATTCAGTGCCGAATACGGTGCGTCAAGCAAGCGATGACCTGGTGCATACCAGCGGACTGGTGGTTGGGGCCGGATTCCAGGGCCGGCGCGACGACACGAAGTGCTGGATGTATTTTCCCGAGGACGTCTCTCCCTTCTACCGGGTCACTAATTTCCATAACTATTCGCCGCAGAATGTTCCCGGCGGCGATACCGGTGCTTTTTTCTCCCTGATGTGCGAGACCACCTACTCATCCTGGAAACCCGTTGATAAAATGGCTATTGTCGCAGAGACCCTGAACGGGCTGGAAGGCTCGGATCTGCTGGCCCCCGGCGAAAGGGAATGCCTCGCCACGGCCTGCACCATCGACATTCCTTACTCCTATCCGGTTCCCACCCTTGGCAGGGATGCTGCCCTGGCAATGATTCAGCCGTACCTGGAATCCCATGGAATTTACTCCCGTGGCCGTTTCGGTGCCTGGAAATATGAGGTCGGCAATATGGACCACTCATTCATGCAGGGCGTCGAGCTTGTTGACCGCCTGTTGTTTGGCAAAGAGGAACGGACCATACACGGGAAGGTCGGATGAACAAGATTGACTTGTTGAAGCGACTGGACGGTGTTGCCGGCATGTTATGTTGCTCTCTGTTGCCACGGGCAGGGAAAACGCCTGTGATGTGGATGTCCACAGTATCCTTCTCTTTCGCCCCGGTGGCATTGGCGATGCCGCAAAAGGCGGGGTCAGGCCTTGAAAAATAACATTTTTTCCAAGAGGGACAGCATAACCAAAAAGGTTTTGCGGGCAGCGTATGCCCCACGGCTGGCCTGCTACAATCAGATGCCGGTATTTTTTATGCGACAAGGATTGACAACACTTATTATAACTTATATTCTTTGAAAATGAATAAAATCATTTGGCTGCCAAAGTCCTTGAAACAGTTACGAAAAATTGATCGGCAGGACAACCTGAATATCCGTCGCGCGGTCAATGAGTTGATGGCGATGCCGCATTGTCAAAATGTTAAATCGTTGACAAACCATGAATATGGATA
>JACDZH010000414.1 GCA_013426815.1 Paludibacter sp. | reverse complement strand
GTTTTTTATAAAATCGAGCAAAAAATATAGGACTTTATAAACACACTCTAGTTAGATACTTGGTGTGTTATTCCCATATATCCACCCGGAAGTGCGGGGTCAATCAATACCGTTTTTATTTTGGCTTGACCAAGATAAAGGCCTGCTGTCAAACCTGCAGGTCCTCCACCAAGAATAGCCACATCATATTCTAAAACTGTTTTCTTTTGGTTCGCTTTAATAGCTGTTACTTCGTCTAGAGTAAGCATTTTGTCCAAACGTTCTACAATTTCCGATTTTTTGATTCCACCGCTTATTGTATCACAAACTTGCTTTCCATTATCGAAAAAAAGCAAATTAGGTGAAGAACTTACACCCAATTCAGTTGCAAGTTCGCGGTTTCCCTGACGAAAAATTTTTAAAAACTTGATTTTTTCACCATATAATTCAGCTATTGCTTCAAATTTGGGAGCTAAAGCTTCGCATGGTGGACATTCGGTGGAATAAAAATCCAATACTACTTTTCCACCATTCAATACTTCTTGCTGAAAATCTAATGCAATTATTTCTTTCATAATTAGTTTTAGCCCCCTAATCCCCCTAATCCCCCCCCGATAAATCGGGATAAACTGCGTGGGACTTAAAAGACTTTTAGAGATAAAATTTATAATATGTTCATATATTCATATTTAGTAGTAAAAACTTTCAATATTCACTTTTAAAGTCCCCTTCGATGGATTTAGGGGGCTGTGTTTATTTTAAGTAATAAGCTACTCCCAACGATAATAATTCTTTTATTGGTCGGCAATCAGGTGAATTTGGATGTCCGTTTTTGTTTTTTGCTACAGAAGCACAACCACCACCACACGCCAATGCAACATCACAGGTTTTGCATTTCTCAATAGTTGTAATATCACGGTTTTGCCAGCTTTCAATTGCTGTTTTGTTTTTTGTAACTACGGGATAGAAAGTCCCCAATTCGTCTCCATTATTTCCAACTGTAGCTGTGCAAGAATAGATTTTACCCGTAAAATCGAAAGCCCATTCGGTTTTACATGCAGGACACGACTCGAACAGTGCCATGGGTAATTCCTGGTGTTCCGATATATGTTTGGTAATGGAAAATGCCGGTTTATAGAATACCGATATATATGGATGCAATTTCAATAACTCATATAAATGTTGATAAAGCGTAGCACGGTCGAAAAGTTTTTCGGGTGTACTGTTACAAAAATGTAGATCGTAATTTCTTCCTATTTGAGTTTTGAAAAGTGGAGATGAAGTCCATCCTTTATCAATGGCAAAGAGCGAAAGTACTGCCAAATTTTCAATATTTTCTTTGTCAATAACCATACGCAGGTTAATATTAATTCCTGCTGCAAGGCACGCATCAATTCCTTCCACAATTTTATCAAAAGTGGGTTGTTTTCCTTTTAAATATCGGCGACCATCGTGTACATCCTGAGTTCCGTCAAGTGTTACCTGCACTTCACGAATACTGGCTGTTTTAGCAAATCGACGTATGAAGCCAATGTATAACCATTTGTTACAAAAGCTAAATCAAGTTTCAATTCGTTGGCACTGGAAATTAAATGAGTCAACATTTTACGTTGAATATCGCCCGGCAGCAGCGGCTCGCCACCAAAGACGGTTATATATAATAAACGACATATATAATTACGCATATAATTTGTATCTTTGCAAACCA
>JACDZH010000413.1 GCA_013426815.1 Paludibacter sp. | reverse complement strand
AATGAATATTGTTGATAAACAACCATATAACAAATTAATTCAAATAATGTCTAATTAAATACCTAAAATCATGAAAAATTTATTTCCATTGTTAATTGTTTTACTGTCTGTAAGTTGTACTTCACAAAACGATCCAATTATACAGGTTCCTAAAGATGCCGAAGCAATTGTATTACGAGTTGGACTCGAAAAACGAGTGACTCAGGATAACGAATTTGCTTTTGATTTGTTCAGAAAAACCTTCGCCGATTCTAAAGAAACTAATGTATTTATTTCACCATTAAGTGTAAGTATTGCACTCGGAATGGCCTGGAATGGGGCAAATGGTGCTACCAAAACTGAAATGGAAACTGCCCTGAAAATGAGTGGAATGTCAATTGCTGACATTAACGATTATTACAAAGTGATGCAAACCACTTTGCCTGGCATCGATCCAACCACTAAACTAAGTATAGCCAATTCACTTTGGTATCGAACAGGATTCCCTGTTAAAACTGACTTTCTGAAAGTGAATACTGATTATTTTAATGCGTACGTCAAAGAATTGGATTTTTCTAAAGCCTGGGCAGTCGACACCATCAATAATTGGTGTTCGCTCAAAACCAATAAAATGATACCAAAAGTATTATCAGAAATTCAGGACAATGTTGTAATGTACATTGCCAATGCCGTCTATTTTAAAGGTATTTGGAGAAAAAAATTTGAAAAAGCCAATACAAATGAAGCTAATTTTACTAACGAACTTGGGAATTCGGTAAAAGTTAATATGATGTATCAAAATGATACATTTGCTTATACGTCAGATGCTTATGCGCAATATCTGGATATGCCTTACGGTAATAAAGCATTCAGTATGACCGTGATTTTACCTACTGATGGTAAAACCACCAACGATGTTTTGAATTATCTGACATTGGATAAATGGAATTCTATTCTTCAAAATATGCCATCCAACGAAGTAGAAGTTTATTTTCCACGATTCAAAAATAAAAATGAGCTTGAATTAATTGCTCCTCTAAAAAATATGGGAATGAAGCTGGCTTTTAACGATAGTGCTGATTTTACGAATATCGCAGATGCTAACTTATTGATATCTATGATAAAACATGTTACAAATATCGAAGTAACTGAAGAAGGAACTGAAGCAGCTGCAGTAACTATTATTGGGATAAGGCTCACTTCAATGCCAATTGAACAACCCACACCAATATTCAGAGTTAATAAACCATTCATGTACGTAATTCGTGAAAAAAGTACAGGGGTAATTCTTTTTATTGGAAAAATGGGTAATGTCGAAAAGTTTTAATATAAGTGATTAGATTCTAAACCGTTATTATTAATGAAAAACTCAATTATTATTTTCATTATATTTATTTCCTTTTCGAATATGATAATTGTTCAAAGATCAAAATTTGGGATAATATTTTCTACATTTAGTAATAATGAAGTGGCTCGTTTTAGTAATTCATATATTGGTGAAAGATATTTGACACAAATTCGTCTTATACAATAGGTTTTACATATTTAAGACCCTTGAATAAATATTTGGAATTTGAAACGGGGATTGAATATATAAATAGCTCAATTACAGTGAATCCAGCTCCCATGGTACCACAATTGCCATCGCATAATAACAAAATTTATTATGAGTATCGGGTGTTGTACCTAAAATTCATTTTTATAGCTAACACAA
>JACDZH010000060.1 GCA_013426815.1 Paludibacter sp. | reverse complement strand
ATTGGCTCCTCTTTTTTCAATCTAATCAAAATTCTTTTACCGGACAACAGTGAAATTTTATGCATTATTGCAAATAATTATCAGAATTTCGATAAAGCAGAATGAGTTTTTTTGTTAAATTTGTTACTTTTTAAGTTGAATAAAAACCATCTTAATTAAATATCTTCGTTTTTTTATAATTTTTAAAACATAGTGGTATTTATTATTTAGATTGTCATAAAATTGGAATATGATAAGTAAAAGGAGGAAATAGAAATATAAAGAATTTTATAAACATGATATATCTTATTTCGGGAATGCTCAGTTTTGATTTCCCTCCTTATTCGTTAAAGAGCCAGTAAAATCAATATTTTTTTTTACCTTTGTCGTCACTAAATAAGAAATAATAATTTATTATTTACAAGCATGTTAGATACGATAAAGGCTTTACGAGATGGAAATCATTTAGCATTTGAGGAATTATTTAATAATTGCTATGAATCTTTGTGTAGGTATGCATATTCAATTTTAAAAGATATGGATGAAGCAGAAGATGTTGTACAAAAATCCTTTTTTATATTGTGGGATCAGCATAAAAATCTCAACATTCAGAGTACAATAAATTCGTATCTATATCGAATTGTTCATAATGAAAGTTTAAATGCAATTCATCAAACAAAAAATCACCAAGAACATAATCTAAAATATTTGTTGCTCACAAATAAAGATATGAATAATACAATTGAAAATATTGAAAGTTCTGATTTACAAAAATCAATTGACAAAGCATTCACATTGTTACCGCCACAGTGCAGACGAGTTTTTGAAATGAGCCGAGTTGAACAATTAACTTATTCTGAAATTGCAAAAGAACTAAATATTTCAACCAATACTGTTGAGAATCATATTTCCAAAGCACTTAAACTTTTTCGCTCAGAACTTAGGGAATTTTTGTCTGTTTGTTTTCTTTTTCAATTATTAAAATAGAAAGTCTATGAATAATAAAATGGAGAATGTATTGTCACGCTATTTTGGAGGAAGCGCATCAAACCACGATATGCAGCTTTTGGAAATATGGATTTCCTCTTCAGCCGAGAACCAGTTACACTTTGATGAACTTACTAAACTTTATGTTAAGCTTGGTGGCTCTGAGTTGATCATTTCAAAACCAAATACTGAAATAGCAAAAAAATCATTTATGGCTTATATTTCAAAGTCCGAAGTGATTCAGTCTGACACTGAATTAAAATCTAAACATATCGTATTTTATAAAAAATGGATGTATCAGGCAGCCGGTATCTTATTATTAATTATTTTCTCACTATCAGTTTGGAAGTTAATTTTCACAGAACCAAAAATTGTTATATATACTAAAACAAATCAAAGACAGGAGATATTGCCGGATAAAACCCAGGTAAGATTATCTAAAAACTCTAAAATAATCTATAGATCAAATTTTGCAAATAATCGTAAAATTATTCAATTAGAAGGTGAAGCCAACTTTATTGTTGGTCAAAAGGGTGAAGGCAAACTTCAAGTCGAAGCCGGTGGAACCTTTATAGAAGATATTGGAACTGTTTTTACAGTCGAGGCATATCCAAATAATAACCTGATAAGTGTAATTGTAAAAGATGGTGAAGTACATTTTTTTACGAAGGAAAATCAAGGCATGAGAATTAAGGCTAACGAAACTGGAGTTTACAATAAAAAAACCAGAAAATTTATATTGTTAGCACAACAAACTAATAAATCAAAAGTAGAGTTACAACATTTCGAGTTTATTGAAATGGAACTAAAAGATGTAATATCCACTTTATGTAATGCTTATAATATTGACATTAGGTTAAGTAATAAATCTATTGCTAAAAAACATATTACTGCAAATTTTGATAGCGAAAATGTAGATGTAATTCTTAAAATAATTGCAGAAACTTTGGATTTAAAACTTGAGAAAAATACCAATTACTACCTATTGAGTAAAATAGATGTTAAAACATCTGAATGACCAAATTAAAACGACACCATATAATTTGTATATTTTTTTTGTCCACACTTCAGTTGTATGGTCAGAGTGCTTTATTCTCAAAAAATGTAATTATTTCAAAAGGAAAACATACCTTAAAAAGTGTTTTAAGTTCGTTGAGTAGTCAAACAGGTTATGAGTTTTCTTACGATCCTTCAATAATTAATGATAGACAATGGATAATAATAAACACTAAACAATTGATTTGCATCAATTTGGCATTAGACCTAATTCTACCAAAAAACATTGAATTTAATATTTATGGAAAATATATCGTATTGCATAAAATAAAATATAAAGCAGATCCAAGCACACGTTTACCACTTAAAGTTCAACCACAAGAAAATGAATTATCTAATAAATCATCTATTGATATTTTAAGTCATAATAATCAAGATGTAGGGAAAATTGTACAATATCCGGATTTAGAGAAAAATGATAGTAAATATTTTTCTTTAGAAAATAAATTTAATACTAAACAAATTAAAGATTCAATAGTAACAAACCAAGACCAACTAAAAAAATTGCCAAATGATATAATTCCTGTTTTTGTTGACCAAAACAAATATGATTCTGCAAGACAGGTTTTTGTCAATAAAATTCATTTACCTGAATTGCAAAAAAACATGGAATTACCAGACAACATTCCAATTGAAAAAGGTAATTTTAAAACTTTAATAAAAAAAAATGGATTACTTGAAATCGGATTGAGTTCAGATAATAGATTAGGATTACTGACTTTTAACGTTGGAATTGACAATATTTATTCAATACTATCAGTTGGTATCGATTATAACAATTCAAGTTTTTGGGGGATTGGATTAGGATCTAAAGTAAAAATAAATAGTCAATTTGGTCTTAATTTCAATCTTTCACAAAATACACTATTTTCAGGAAAATCATATGTATTAAAAATTAGGACTTCTAATACCCAATTTACTCCTCAATTATATTATTCATTTGGACGCAGTTTTAAATTATTGGTAGGTCCTATTGCATATTTAATTAATTCAAGTTATGTAAATTCTAATTCAACCACCGATTTAGGAAGTTATTTTGGAATTGGTTTGGTAATTGGTTTAAAAGTTGATCTAAAAAGTATCTTAAAACTCACAAAATCTGGCAATTAATTATTGATACCATTCCGCATTTTATGCAAGTTTTAAAGACTCGATTGCCATTATAATAAATTGTTAATCCTTAAATTATTTTTTAATTGTAGTTTGAAAAGAAAAAATCAACAATTTTATTCATTCATTTCTAGTAAAACATTATCACTTGTAAATTAAAATCCATTAAATTATGAAAAAGAAATTACTTATCACATTTTCGCTATTTACTGTTTTATTTTCAACCTTATTTGCACAAGCAGAGGATGCAACAATTACCAAATTGTTTCAAGATGGCTATTTTACGCTAAAATCTATGCGTCAATCAAATGGAATTTATCTGGATGCTCTTGCAATCAATATAGGCGATAAACCGGCTGCAATTGCTGCAAATGGTGTCGGTCTGGTGTCTTTGTGTATTGCCGACAGTATGTACAAAAAAACAAATGATGCCATAAACTGGGAAAGTAAAGGTGACTCGTTGGTGCTCAAAACCCTGCAAACATTCATAGGATTTAAAAAAAGTGGGAAAACCAATTCAAAGGGTTTATTTCCACGTTACTTTATTCCAACTGATGGGTCATCAACCTGGGGATTAGAATACAGCACAATTGATAATGCAATTTTCGCTATGGGAATGAACTTTTGTAAAAATTATTTTTCAAACGATACAGCAATAGTCAACAATGCTAATAGATTGTTAAACACAATGGATTTTACTGCTGCTGTATCTTCTGACGGTCAACAATTATATATGGTATTGGATCAATATGGAAATGTAAGTGCTCCTGTCGGGGCGTTTAATGAATATATGATTTTAGCCTGGTTAGCAAAAAATGTAGGTGCATCAAATCCGGGATATACTAAGTCACAGACATATTGGAATAAATACTACGAAAATCCAACAACTTCATCTGTATATCATCCTACCTATGCCGGAATTCAAGTACTCTCCGATGGAAACGGCTTTATGTCAGACTTTATACCCGAATTTTGTTATTATTTATGCAATCATTTTAAAAATAATACAAATTACATGACCTACTTTCGCAATTCACGTACTACTGATTCATTGTTTTTTAAAAATAGTTATTCAGGAATAAATAGTTACGAATGGGGATTAGGAGCTGGTGAGGATCCGGGTGGTGGATATACGGCAAATTCAATTTACAATAATAATCTTGCGGTTGTGTCTCCTCATGTAATTGCAGGGTTTTTGCCAATACATCCACAGAGTAAAAATGATTTAAAGAGTCTTTATAATAATGGAAATGGTCCAGCAGTGTACAGTCTCCCGAATAATCAAACAAGAAAAGTATTATGGAGATACAGCCGTCAAAATACTGCCACAAGATGTTCGTATATTCAAGCAATCGATTTCTCTACATTTGTTTACGGTCTTGCAACCCTACCTGAATATATTGGTGATAATTTCTTTGATAAATACAATAAACTAGATAAAAATATTGCAACAATAACAGGAATTAAAGAGGGTACATTTTGTACAAGTGGAAGTGTTAAATTAGGTGCCTCAGCAAGTGCAGGGATTATTAACTGGTATTCATCACCTACTGGTGGTGTATCACTTGCTACTGGTACAAGTTTTACCACACCACTGCTTACGGCAACAACTGTTTATTATGTTGATGCAACATATAATAGTTGTACAACTGAAAAAAGAACTGCGGTAACGGCAAAAGAAATTTGTACTTCCGAAATTAATACAATTAACTTTGCCAACCTATTCAAAGTATATCCAAACCCAACTACAGGTAAGTTTAAAGTTGCATTTAATGAACAAATTGAAACAAATAATCAGATTGAAATATACAACAATTTAGGTGTCTTAATACAAGAAATATCAATTAGTAAACATGGAAGTGTCACCCAAATTGATTTAACAACATATCCTAAAGGCATATATCTGGTTAAAATTTCAACAAGCAATAGAATATTCGTAAACAAAGTATTTAAAAAATAATTCCAAAAAAAGGTTAGTATAAACTGGTGGTACTTTTCTTTTTATTTGTCATATTACTATAAGGCAAAAGAAATGTTTTCCAATGTAATTTATTCCAATGTAATTTACTACTGATTAGGGTTTCAAATAAAGCTGGATTATCTACATATTAACATCAAAATTTTTATTATTAATTAAAAAAACGAATAAAATGAAAAAAAAATTATTTCTAACAGTCATGTCATTGTGTGTTATTATTTTACCAGAACTCTATGCTCAAAAACAAGCAATTGACTCAATTAATGTAATATCTGGTTGCACTAGACCAAATGCAAGTAACTTCAATCCACAGGCAACCATAGATGATGGAAGCTGCATTTTTATTGAAGATTCTACTGCCATTGATTCAACTAAAATTGTCTTAGGTTGTACCAATAGGAATGCTAAAAACTACAATCCATTGGCAAACAGAAATGATGGAAGTTGTGTATTTGACTCAACGAATGTAGTAATTTACGGTTGTATGAATCCTATAGCAAGGAATTACAATCCACTTGCAACAGAAGACAATGGATTATGTATTTTTGTTTCTAATGATTCTACTACGATTAATGGTTGTATGAATCCGTATGCAAAAAACTATAATAGATTTGCCAACATAGATGATGGAAGTTGTATTTTTAAATATGTAAATGACACAATTTTGGGCTGTACTGACTCTCTTGCATTGAATTTCAATCCAATAGCTACAATTTCTAATGGCAATTGTGTTTACATTACTGATACTATTCAAGGTTGTAAAGCACCAAATGCTCTAAACTTTAATTCAAAAGCAACAAAAGATGATGGCAGCTGTATTTTTGCAAACCCGAGTAATGTTATATTACCACATATACCTTCAGGTTTAAATTCAGTAGTTGATACTTTGGGCAAAGTTCTTCAAAGAGCTTGTAATTTTGATTATTCATTGCCTATTGATACCGCCTATATCGGAAGTTCAAAACACACAAATCAAAATGAAGTTGAGATAAACTGGGTGATTAAACAAGGAGCTTTAATTACTAATTTGAAAATTACCTATGAAATTCAAAAAACTGGTTTTACCTTGATTTATCTGTCGCTAGTTTGTAACAATGGATCTCAATCGGTATCAGCAGCTAGAGTATCTTATGTAACAAGACAAATGACTTCCGGACTAAGTTTAGTTAATGGGGTAACATTGGCAGCTTATTATGAAAACAAAATTAAAACAGGGCTCGCTAACACTCCATCGACTATTTCAGGTATTACAATTTATCCGAATCCTGTTAATAATCAGTTGAATATTAACTATGTATCTTCTAATAATGAAAATCTTCAGTTAAATATATATTCAGTAGGAGGGCAAAAAGTAATGAGTAGCAAAGTAACATCTATCATCGGTTCTAATCAATTCGAAATCAATACTAGTACTTTAGAATCAGGTATTCACTTTATTACAATCAGTAAGAATGGAATTATAATTGATAAAATGAAGTTTGCCAAATTTTAACAATTAGATTATTCTGTATCTAAAATCCCGACTGCTTGCAGTCGGGATTTGTTTGTAAATAAATTTCAAAAAGCAATGAGTATAATTAAAGTTGGTTTTACATTAAGTCTTATAACATTACTTTTTTTTAATTTCACAAATGTTTTTGCCCAGCATGATAGCTTAGTATTGTATACAAAACTGGGATGCTCAAATTGTAGTGCAACGAAACAGGATTTTGCACAAAGTGGTGTTAATTATATTGAAAAAACACTTGAAAATAAAGAATATGCATCTGAAATGCTTAGAAAACTTTCGAACTATGGTTATCATAAACCGATTTTTTTGCCGGTAATATTTTTAAATAATAAACTTTATTTTCCTGCTTATGCGAGCGATACAGGTTTGGTTTCTTTAGTTCTTTCTGATGTTGTGGATAGTATTCGGTACAAGTTTCGTAAAGGAGAATTAAACTTATACAAAGATAATTTGGATACCAAATTAAATTTGGTTAATTCATTATCAACAAATTCGGAATGTGAACTGAAAATAAAACCACAATACCTGATTTGTTCAACTTATAATACTGAAAAAGAGGCAAAAGTTGAAATGAATAAATTGATTTTTAATGGTTATAATTTTGCCGGAATTTTATACAATCAAAAGCAATTTCGTGTGTTCAGTAAAATTTATTACGATATTGCTACTGCCAACTCAGATTTGAATGAGATAAGAAAATTGTATTACAAAGCATATTTATATGAACTACAATAATTCAAACCAAGTTTATGATAATACACAAAGTTACATAGACCTAATGTATGTAAATCGCTAAATATGCATAGAAAATGAAGAGATTATGTTTGATGTCATTTTTAGTCACAATTTTTGGACTTGTATTAATTAATTCTTGTTCAAATGAATTTTCAACTTCAACTGAAGTTGATTTATCGGTCACATCATTTAATGAATCGAAAAGTATTATAATAACAGAAGAAATTGTGAGTATTATTGAATACTGTTCTTTGTTAGAAGTAAACGAATTGGATTCAACAAAATTTATTGTTAATATTGAGGAGGGAGATTCGTTGGACTCTTCGGTATATACCATTATTTTTGGAAAAAATGGTTTTAAAAATTACAGAGGAAATATTCTTAAAGGTAAACTCATTGCAAGTTATAGCAACTCAAAGTTAGTTCAAGAAACAACAAATAATGTGACTTTAGATCATTTTTCAATAAATGATGATTCAATAAAAAAAAATATTACAGTGTTATTTTCTAGTATTACACCAAATTCATTGATAATTACAACCAAAGATACAATAATTTTGAAAGATGGTAAAACTATCATCTCCAAATCAAAATTAACTCGTAAAAGAATTATTAACAACAACTCCTTTGCTATTTATTGGAATGATCAATTTTCTATTACCGGTACATCGGGTGGAATAAATACCGAAGGAAAAGCTTATACTAATACTATAGATCAATCAAATCCATTAATAATTAATGGAAATTTTCCTTTTTTTGTAAAAGGAACTCAAATCATCTCATCGGAAGATTTGTCCTCTATCATTGATTATGGTGATGGAACTAAAGATAGTATTGCTACAGTTACTATTAATGGAGTAACAAAGGAAATCACTGTGAAAAGGTGATGTTTCATTTTATTGTAATTGTTGTGAGATTCTGAATTAACAGCAATCTTAGAATGAATGAAACTCAGACTTACTGTATCATTCTCTGTTCTTGTCTTTTCTTAACTACTATTGACAACAATATAGAGGCTGTTAGGAAAGCTACAATTACGCCTAAAGAAGTAAAATTCGAAATTTTTGATGCTTCGTATCCATGCTCTAAAACAAACTCGTTGTAGCACATTTTAATCCCGATAAATGTCAAAATACCGGCTAATGCATATTTCAAATAATGAAAATACTCGAGAATACCGCTTAATGCAAAATAAAGCGACCGTAATCCCAGTATAGCAAATATGTTGGATGTAAACACAATAAATGGATCTTTGGAAACAGATAAAACAGCAGGAATCGAATCTATAGCAAAAATAACATCGGAGGCTTCAATAAGTAATAACGCTATAAAAAAAGGAGTTGCATGTAAAACCTTGTTTTTTCTAACAAAAAAGTGAGGTACCGTCAAATCATGTGTTACGGGCATTAGTTTCCGAAACAATTTAATGACAATGTTCTTGTTTGGATCAAAATCTTCACCATCTTTTTTCTCGAAAAGCATGTGAATACCCGTATAAATTAAAAATGCACCAAAAACATACATAATCCATGCAAATCGTTCGATGAGGGCCACTCCCGCAAAAATAAAGATGGCACGCATGATTAATGCGCCAATGATTCCCCAGAACAATACTTTATGTTGGTATTTTGGTTCAATTTTAAAAAATCCGAATATTAGAATAAACACGAATAAGTTATCCACACTTAACGATTTCTCGAGAAGATAACCCGTGAAAAACTCAACAGCTTTTGTATGGTCGATAAAATAGTAAACAAATGCATTAAAAATCATAGCAAGTGTAATCCAAAATATACTCCATGCAAGTGCTACTTTCACTTTCATGACAGTATCTTTTTTGTGGAATACTCCCAAGTCAAGAAGTAACATTATCAATACAAATACAATAAAACCAACCCAATACCAAATACTTTCTTCCATTACTAAAATTTTTACCTAATAATTATTAATACTAAAACGCCAAAAATGCTTACAAAATTAAGCATTAAAACGCACATATACAAAAAAGGTTTTTGGCTATGACGAATCGAAAAACATTTCTCGAACGAACAAGTTTCTAAAACTTAAAAAAACACTATCTTTGCGGCGATATTTGGTTATAAAATCGTAATATTTAAAATGCTTGTTTTCAGTCAATTTACATTTTCGTTTTTATAAAAAAACAGAAATAAACTTTCGGGCAAGCGGTTAAAAGATATAATCTAATGAAAAACACACATTTCAAGACTTGGTTTTTTTATGGTTTGATGTTGATTTTGTTTTGTATATTCACATACATTTTATTTCAAAAGGCAGATTCGCTAACTACATTAGGTCTAGTTGGTAAAAAAATTGTGCAAACGACACAACATCTTACTGTTGGTAGTTTTAAATTGTTTGAACAGTCATTATTAAGTAACATTAGCGAACCAGCCGCAATGTTTTTGCTACAAATCATCTCTATACTAATCGTTTCGCGTATTTTTGGATTTTTGTTTGCTAAAATTGGCCAACCCACAGTGATTGGTGAAATCCTTGCCGGTATTGTACTTGGCCCATCACTATTGGGCTATTTTTACCCCGAAGCATTCCATTTTTTATTTGCAGCCAAATCACTTGGTAACCTTTATATTTTAAGTCAGGTAGGACTTATTTTGTTTATGTTTACCATTGGAATGGACTTGAATTTGGGCGAATTGAAAGAAAAAATGGGGAAGATTTATGTCATTAGTCATGCCAGTATAGTTATTCCATATTTTTTTGGTATGTTATTGGCTTATTTTGTATACAGCGAGTTCGCTGCAGCTCAAACCGGTTTTTTGTCATTTGCCTTATTTATTGGAATTTCAATGAGCATTACCGCTTTTCCGGTATTAGCGCGCATTGTTCAGGAAAAAGGCTTATCTCGAACACATCTGGGAACAGTTGCGATAGCCAGTGCTGCCATCAACGATGTAACTGCATGGTGTGTTTTGGCAGCAGTTATTGCCATTGCCAAAACCGGAAGTTTTATTAGTTCACTCTATACTATTGGGTTCTCAATTTTGTATGTAGTTGTAATGTTGTTTGTAGTTCGTCCATTTCTAAAACGAGTGGGTGAAATTTATCATAACAGCGAAGTGTTAAATAAAAGTATCGTTGCATTTCTACTATTAACTTTGATTCTTTCTGCCTTTACAACTCAGGTAATTGGTATTCATGCACTTTTTGGAGCATTTCTGGCAGGTGTTGTAATGCCACCGCTTCCAAATTTCCGAAAAATGATTATCGAGAAAATTGAGGATGTTTCAGTTACCTTGCTTTTGCCCTTATTTTTCGTTTTTACAGGACTTCGAACCGAAATTGGATTGCTGAATACGCCCTATTTGTGGACAATTTGTGGCATTTTTATATTAGTAGCAGTAACCGGAAAATTTGTTGGAGGAGCATTTACTGCCAAAATACTCGGTGAATCGTGGCGCGACAGTCTATCTATTGGCGTACTTATGAATACCCGCGGACTGATGGAACTTATTGTACTGAATATCGGTTACGAAATGGGCATACTTCCACCTTCAATTTTCGTTATGTTGGTGATAATGGCATTGGTAACCACATTTATGACTACACCGGCATTATCAATAATCAATAGACTTTTCCCCGAAAAAGACATTGAAAAAGAATATATCATCCAACAAGCTCAAGGAATTTTCAAAGCGTTGATTGCTTCAGGAAATCCTGAAAATGGAAAAGCCTTACTCAACGTTGCAAAAACAGTGCTCGACGGAACGAAAAATAGCTTAGCGGTTACAGTTCTGCATATTACGCAGGGTACAGATACCAACCCTATTTATGGCGAACAGTATTCTGTCGAAAGTTTCAAAGGAGTTAAAGATGAAGCCAGCTCACTAAATATACCAATTGAAACGGAATATAAAGTGACAGATAATATTGAATTAGGTATTGTAAAATCGGTGAATTACAATAATTTCGACTTTCTTTTGGTTGGGGCTGGAGTTTCATTGTCAGGCATACCGTTTTTCAAAGAAAGTACCATTTTTGGTAATGTTAAGTGGCTCAATAAAATAATAAACAGAGTTTCGAAAGAGCAGGCTTTTTTCTATCCGGGAACTTTGATAAAAGACAAAACCCGCTATTTTGTGGAGCATAGTAATTGTAGTGTTGGTATTTTCGTAAATCGTGGGTTTACTGCAATTAATACTACTTTGGTTATGTTACATGGCGAAACAGATGAATTTTTATTGCGTTATGCCCGTCGTTTGTTGAAAAATAATTCAGAAGTTACAATTCAGATTTTGGATATGAGTAAAGTTGCAGACACTTACAAGAAAATTAAAAAGTCAATAGATGATTTAAAAGAAAAGTTTCCGAACTCAATTAAATACATCAAACAATCACGATTTAATTCTGGTTTACTGTCGAAATACAGCTTTATGCTAATCAGTTATCAAGCATGGAATATTTTATCGATTTCTGAAAAAAGAGAATTAAGCAATATACCTTCTACCTTGATTATCAATAAAAAAGAAAGCAGGTTTCATACCGGAGCACGCAATAAAATTGTTGAGAATATCGTGGTTGATGTTGATGCGGAAAATTTTTGATGTTTTTTTCAGCAAAAACCAACTTTTTATTATAGTTATCAAAATATTAATATTACATTTGTACGCAAATGTGTACACAAATAATAACTAATATGAGAATAATAACATCAAGAGAATTTAGAGAAAATCAAAAAAGCTATTTTGATTTAGCTGAAAAAGAGAGGGTAATAATTCATCGGGGAAAAAACAGAAAGCCTATATTGCTAAGTACAATAAATGAAAGCGAGGAAACAGATATTTATTTTTCCGATCCAAGTGTTATTGCCTCTATAAAACAAGGAATTGAAGATGTAAAACAAGGAAAAGTTACAACCATTAAAAACTTAAAAGAAATATGGGCAAATATATTGTAACAGTCTCTGATACAGCTAAAGCCCAATTAGCAAAACATTTTAAGTCTGGTGAAAAAGGATTAATCAAGAAAGTTGAAAGAATTTTTGAGGAACTTGGTGAACATCCTTATGTTGGAGTTGGAAAACCAGAACCATTAAAACATAGCCTTTCCGGATTATGGTCACGTCGTTTGGACGAAAAAAACTGATTAATTTATGAGGTAAAAGAACAAATAGTAACCGTATTTGTGTTATCAGCTAAGGGTCATTATGACGAAAAATAGAAATTCGAAAGCACAAAACAATCAAAAGAAGTCATTACTCCTCCAGCGAATTCCAGCCTTGTGCTCTCAATTCAATTTCATCTCCCTCGCGTCCAACTAATTGTAAACCATATTCTGGTTTGGTAATATGCCCTACTACAGCCACACCTTCCATAGTCAGAATTTTGTCGTAATCTTCGAGCGATGCAGTGAAAAGCAATTCGTAATCTTCGCCACCATTTAAAGCAGCAGTTACAATGCTCATATTCAATTCTTCGGCCATAATTACCGCTTGAATATTGATGGGTATTTTATCCTCATACACCCTGCAACCCACATTGCTTTGGGAGCAAATATGCAATAATTCAGATGAAAGTCCGTCCGAAATATCCATCATCGAAGTTGGTAAAACGCCTTTTTCTGCCAACAACTCAATAATATCTTTTCGGGCTTCGGGTTTCAATTGACGTTGCAGAATGTAATCTCTGTTTTCGAAATCGGGTTGAGCCTCGCTGTTTGAAGCAAAAACAATTTTTTCGCGCTCCAACAATTGTAATCCCATATAGGCCGAACCTAAATTTCCGGTCACACAAATCAAATCGTTATCTTTTGCTCCGTTGCGATACACAATTTTGTCTGCATCTGCTTCGCCAATGCATGTAATGCTAATTGCCAAGCCGGTAAGTGAAGCAGAAGTATCGCCGCCAATTAAATCGACACCGTATTTTTTGCAAGCCATTTCAATTCCGGTATAAAACTGATCTAAATCCTCCACCGAAAATCGTTTTGATACGCCGATAGATACAGTGATTTGTTTTGGATAGCCATTCATAGCGTAAATATCCGAAAAATTCACGATGGCAGCTTTATAACCAAGATGCATGAGCGGAACATATACCAAATCAAAATGAATTCCTTCAAGCAATAAATCGGTGGTAACCAGCACTTTTTTGTTTTCGTAACTAAGCACAGCTGCATCATCACCAACACCTTTGAGTGTTGAAGGATTTTCAATTTTAAATTTTTCGGTCAAATGTTTGATTAAACCAAATTCGCCGTAAGTTGATATTTCTGTTCGTTGCATGATGTTTTAAAAGGTCTTTAAATCTTCAAGAATAAAGTAAAAGCAGGTTAGTTATTTTATAAACTTACAAGGTTTAAACTTGGTTCATTTTATCTATTCGTCTTTGATGTCTTCCACCTTCAAATTTCGACATAAAAAACACTTCAATAATATTCAAAGCTTCTTCTTCGGTAATAAAGCGGGCGGGAAGTGATAACACATTTGCATCATTATGTTCACGCGCTAATGCTGCAATTTCGGGTTTCCAGCAAAGTGCTGCTCGTATACCCAAGTGTTTGTTTAGTACCATACTGATGCCGTTTCCTGAGCCACAAATTGAAATACCGAAATCGTATTCGCCACGCTTTATTGCCGAAGCCATAGGGTGTGCAAAATCAGGATAATCGCAACTTTCGGACGAATGTGAGCCAAAATCTTTTACAGCAATGGCTCCTTCGCCCTCAAGATATTCAACAATTTTTAGCTTGAGTTCATAACCGGCATGGTCGTTACAAATGGCAAATCGAAGGTTTTTGTACGGATTCATAAATGCTTAAGTTTTTTATTTGAGTTACAAAAGTAGAATTTTATTTCTAAAAACTGTTTTATTTCTTTTTTTATTTAGGGTTTTCGTGGCGGTTTCAAATTCTAAATATTCTTTTCCAATAAATTCATGGAATATTGATTTAAATTGTTTATCAGATGTTTATCTACTCTAAAGCAACTTTATAGTTTCGAAATTTTTTAGTTATGGTTTTAAGCGACAAATGGCGTTATTTCAACTTTGAGAGATCTTTATTTTTTCTGCCATATACTTATTTCAGATAATCGTAGTTCGCTGATTCTCGCTGATTTACGGAAATAGATTGGCAAATCGTAGGGTAGTTCTATAAGTATAAATTCTTGTTTTAGAATTGAATGGATGCCGTCAAAAGACGAAACAGGCTCGCCATCTTTCTTAAATCCTCCCGGCCAATGTTCACGTTTTACCTGATGATGTTCCCAATCGTAACTTGATGCAATAATTAAGATTCCATTTTCATTCATTCGCAGGTGAATTTCTTTCAAAAACAAGATGGGACAAATTAATTCTTCCAGCAAATTAGGCACAATAATCAAATCGTAATTACTATAAATAGGTTTCAGATTATTGGCATCGGCTTGCATAAAGAGGATATTGTCTTTTCCATTGTTTAATCCAATATCTGTTAACACTAAATCACGGTAAAATACCAATTCGTTTTCATCTTTTACAATGTATCGTATAAATCCTTTTTCTTGCAATTGTATGGGTAATCGAATAAATCTCGCAGAGGAATCGAGAGCTGTCACCTTATTAAAATGTTGTGCTAGTTCAAAAGCCAAACGTCCGGTTTTGGCATTCAAATCCAAGACCTTAACATTTTTTTTCACTTTCATAGTTTTAATAGCCACATTTGCTAGTAACTTTGAAAAATTAGGATTTGAAGTAAAGGCATCGCCCCAGTTGGTTTCACATGAATTGGCAATTTCTACATCCGTTTCATATTCATCGTAATGAATAACCAGCGGTATTTCTGACGCTACCATTCGAAATCCGGCATGTTGGTAAAAATGTCGGCGGAATGCATAACGGGCATCGCGGATGGCTTCATTACCAGTCGAAATCCACGAACCACCTTTGATTAAATTGTGCTTTCCATCAAAAGTTGGAGTCGAAAAATCATCGTACATTGGGTGAACTTTAAATCCAGCATAACCTGTAATCGGCGTTTCTGTCCATTGCCAGACATTTCCGATTACATCAAAGAAATCTCCGTTTCGAAATTTATCAACAGGACAAGGTGATGCAAAATGTTCCAAATTAATATTCGCCGGAGCAATTTCCCATTCCAAAACATCAGGCACGTTGCAAACTTTGGTCAATTGCATCCATTCGGCTTCTGTTGGAAGTCGGAAGGTTTTACTTTCTTTAGCGGTTTTCCAATTACAAAATGCTTTAGCTTCGAGATAATTCACTTCTACAGGCCAATTCCAAGGCATCGAAATTTCTTCGGCAACTAATCGTAATTTGTAATTTTCACCATTTTTCAGCCAAAAAAGAGGCATTATGGCTTGCTTGTAAGTACACCAATTCCAACCTTCTTCGGTCCAGTAAAGCTTGTTTTTATATCCTTTATCATTTACAAAATCAAGAAATTCACCGTTAGAAACTAGGAATTTTGACATTTTAAAATCCTCAACAGTCTCAGTATAGTTCCCATATTCATTGTCCCAACCATAAAGGGGATTGTCTATAGATTTACCTAAATGCAAACTCGCACTACTTACAGGTAAAAATTCATTTTGTGGAGCTAATCCAACTTCGGTACAAACATTACCAAATTTCCCCGAAACAACTTCATTTAATGGTAATTGGCGAATTAAAACTGATGAAGTTTCGAGATGAATCCGTTCGTGTTCTATGCCCATCAAAATAATCCAAAATGGATCGTTCCAGGATATAGGTAAATTCATTGGTGTATGAAGTATTACATTTTCAATGATTTGTTTGGCTTTTAGACGGTAATCATATACTGCATCTACACATGGCCATCTATAATTTTGTTCGTTTAAATCGTCCCAACTCATTTCGTCAACACCAATTGCAAAAATGGATTCAAATTCAGGATTTATGCGGGTTTCAATAATTTTAGACAAAAATAATTTATTGATAAAAAAGACAGCTGTATGCCCGAAATAAAACAACAACACATGTCGCAATGGGTCACCACGGTGATAAAAAACGGCATCAGTTTTTAATTGAGTATAAAGTTTTTCGTCAATTGCCCATGTTTTTTGAAAATATTCAAGAATTTCCAAAGGTTTGTTTTCCTGATTTCCGCTTTTTAAATCCATTGTCTTTGTCAATAAATCGTGCATTTTCAGTTTAATTTTTGGTGTAAATATATTTTCTTCATTACGAAAGTGACTTTTCCGTCCTCTTTTGTTTTTGTGTGTTCCATTGTGGCAACTGGCTCAAAACCCACATTTTTATACAAATTAATAGCGGTAGTGTTTTTATCCCAAACACGAATAAAAACATCAGAATAGCAGTTTTTATCTACTGTTTTGAAAAATTCAGTCATCAATTGCTTACCAATTCCTTTTCCTCTAGAAAGTTCTGTAACCATCATTTCGGTAATATAAACACATTTTTCTATTGTGAAATTTTGACGAATTACGTTTGGTAATAATACATCCAAACTTAGTGGACAAGTCAGTATTGCAGCTACAATACGATTGTTTTCAATCGCTATGATTGCATTTCCAGTTTCGAAAATAAGATCGATATATTCCTTCAATTCAATATGATCAATATATTGTTTTGATATCCCGCTCGAAAACGATTCAATATATAATTCTACAATTTCCTTTTTGTAAATGGGAAGATAGGTATTGATTATCACCATTGCTTGTATTTAATTAGAGTGTGTTTTTTTAGTCACAAAAGTGTTTAAAAATTTGTGTATA
>JACDZH010000412.1 GCA_013426815.1 Paludibacter sp. | reverse complement strand
AATATTGTTGATAAACAACCATATAACAAATTAATTCAAATAATCTCTATTATATGGGATTATCTTGTTTTTTTCGTACCAACCCATTAGATTCTCGTAAATTTGATATAAACTCATATAAATAATAGATTCTACTACTTCAAGAATTTCCATTTTATACAATTTCGAAAACATTCCTTTCTCAATTTCGCACCACCCCAAACCCCGTAATTTTAACTCTTTTTTCACCCCAAAAGACGCTTGTCCAGATTATTTTGTTTTTAACAATGTTAAAATACTGAAAATCAAATAGTTGAAAAACGCCTTGTCCAGTTTATTTTTTGACGAAAATTTGGAGGTTAGAAATTCTATGCCTAACTTAGCACCACAAATAAGGGTAGTTTTTTGTATTTTAAAACAATCAAGTAATAAAAATCAATTTTTATACTAATAGTGCAAGTAAAGATTAAAAATAAAACATGAGATAAATAAAAGACGGAGCCGGTTATAGTATTGTTAGCGCAACCAAACCGACTTCCGCCCTATCACTAACTTAACAAAGAAAGGATAATACAAAGGTACAGAAAATCAATAAATGAAAGCAACAAAATAACTTTAATTATAAATTCTTGACCAGCTTTCGGTCTTTAATAAAAGGATTGAAAAAATATTCTCAATTTACAAATAATCAAATTAAATCACAAAATGAAAAATAATATAATGAAATATTTAATTGTAACTTTAACAGTTATTTTTACACTTATAAGCTGCAGCAAAAATGAAGTAGAAATAGCTACCCTTGAAACCCAAAAGCAAGATATTCTTACATTTAAAACAGTGGACGAATTCAACTCTACGGTTATAAAGGTTAATTCAATGAAACCTGAAGAACGAATTGCATGGGAAAAATCAAAGGGTTTTATATCATTTGGAACAATATGCGATGAATTTTTAACAACTGTAGATATAGATAAATTTAATAACATAACAGATTTTCTGAAGTTTGTAGAATCAAATAGTGAATACGTTCAAATCATCGAACATTCCGATAGTTCTAAATGCTTTGAAACACAAGAATTTGACAATACATCGCGGTATTTGATGAACAAAGACAAAATGTATGTTATAGGAAGTATGGTCTACAAAAAGTTTAATGAAGGGAGCATTGCTGCTCCAATATCAGAAATCAAAATACTTGCCGATACAAAAGAATTTAACAACTTGATATCTAATCAGATTTTTAAAGTTTCTACTGCTACACCCCAAAAAGTGATTCAGAAAATAGCTGCCAATAATACTTCTGCACAAAGAGTAAGCGCTGCGAGGTTAGGTAATAGCTATGGGGACTGGGATAATCACATAGGTTATAAAGGAACTTTATTTAGAATTGAAATTTATTTAAATACTTCGAATTCATTTAATGGATATCAAACTTTTAGGTTTACAAACTGCTTAATTAAAAGTTATTATCAAGGTTTTTTGGGTATTTGGACTCCTGTTAATCGTATCATTACATTTAATGCTACTCTTAATACCTCCGATATTGCGGGACTTAATTATAATTTTTATGATGCTAAAACAAACATGATAACAAGCTCTTATTCTTCACCTTTTCCGGCTCGATTTATTTGCGGTGGACCTATTGGTTATAATTGTAATCCATTAGACATTATATAAGTTATAAAATCATTGATACATTATTTTAAAATTAGAAA
>JACDZH010000411.1 GCA_013426815.1 Paludibacter sp. | reverse complement strand
CCTTATAACAACAATAAATTTTTAAATACCGCTTTTAGCGGACAACAATGATTTCTAAACTAAAAGATATTGATTTGAAAGCAAAATTATCCCTTCAATTTTAGGCTATCTAAAAGCTTTTTTGTATCTTTGCAAACATTTTTAAAAAAAATTTCTCTTTATAGTATGCTTAATTTATCGACAATATAATGTGAATTAAACCCTCTAAATAAGTAAGTAAGTAAGTAAGTAGATTTATTCTAAAAACTAAATTTTCAAACAAATTATTGATACTAAGATTAATGAAAAATTTTAAAATTGCAATTATTGGACTTGGTTATGTTGGACTTCCGTTAGCTATAGAATTTGGGAAAAAGTACAAAGTGCTGGGTTTTGATATAAATAAGGATCGTGTAAAAGAATTGCAACTAGGAATCGATCAGACTTTAGAAGCCGATTTGGATGGCATGCATGAAGCAACTAGCTTTCGAAAAACTAATCCTAAACTAGGTTTGTCGTTTTCATTTAATGAAGAAGAATTAAAAGATTACAATACCTATATTGTAACTGTTCCAACTCCAATAACCAAATTTAATATGCCCAATTTGAATCCATTAATTAAGGCTTCACAAATGTTGGGACGTGTTATTAGTAAGGGTAATATAGCCATTTACGAATCGACGACATACCCTGGCTGTACCGAAGAAGACTGTGTACCTGTAATTGAGAAGATATCTGGTTTAAAATTTAACGTCGATTTTTTTGCAGGTTATAGCCCCGAACGTATAAATCCGGGCGACAAAATTAATACCCTTACAAAAATCAAGAAGGTAACTTCAGGTTCTACTCCCAAAATTGCAAACATAATAGATACACTTTACAAATCAATTATCACAGCTGGAACACATAAAGCTCCAAGTATCAAAGTAGCCGAAGCTTCTAAAATTATTGAAAATGCGCAACGTGATGTGAATATTTCATTTGTAAATGAATTAGCGCTTATTTTCGACAAAGTAGGTATTGATACAAACGATGTTATCGAGGCGGCAGGAACGAAATGGAATTTTCTGAAATATCGACCCGGGCTTGTTGGTGGACATTGCATCAGCGTAGATCCTTATTATTTAGCCAGTAAAGCAGAGTCATTAGGCTATGTTCCACAAGTAATTCTTTCAGGTCGACATGTAAACAACAGTATTGCTCCATTTATTGCCAACAAGGTATTAAAACTAATGATTCATAAAACTCACACTATAAAAGGATCAAATGTATTAATTTTAGGTGTAACATTTAAAGAAAACTGTCCGGACATTCGCAACACAAAAGTGGTTGATATTTATCATGAACTTAGCGAATTTGGTTTAAAAGTTGATATTTATGACCCTTGGGCTTCTGCTTCAGAAGTGAAACTTGAGTATGGATTGGAATTAATAGGCAAAATAGACGACAAAAAAAAATATCATGCGGTATTGTTAGCTGTTGCTCATAATGAATTTAAAGAATTTGACTTTAAAAAATACCATGAGTCAGATGCCGTAATATATGATGCTAAAGGTGTAATATATAGGCGATGGGTAGATGGTAGATTATAATATTTGTTTGACTTAAATTACTAGACTTTATTTCGATTAATATTATATATCGCTGTTATTCAGCGTGACTCTTAAATTATGTAGACCACAAGCAAGTTCCATGACTAAATCGTCAAAACCAAA
>JACDZH010000410.1 GCA_013426815.1 Paludibacter sp. | reverse complement strand
ACTTGGAATGAGAAATGTCAGAGTTGCGAAGACTAGTCGATACATGCCATCTCCTCTTTAGTGCAGCCAACGTGGAGTTCTGCGGAAGCCGCGTTGTTTGCGGCTTCCGCAGCAACGACTTGTTGTGAACATTATTTATCTTATTCGCTTTTGTCTTTTTGCTTCTATGATGTTAATGCATTTGCTTTTTTCAGTTGGGTTTTTACTTTTCTTTTTATCAGCCCAACCACCTCGCTATAAAACCGATAAGAAAGATCCAGAAAAACAAGCCAACCCAAAAGCTTAATTGGAAAATCACCATGCTTTTCATGATTGATTCATTTTCTACGTTCCAAGGAAACGGTCTGGCTCCAAATGTACAAATAGAGATTATTATTTCACCTGTGTAAATTAAGAATACATTTATTATCACTTCGAAAATAAATTCAATTATGCCTTCAACTATGCTCTGCATATCATTTTTCTATCTCACAACGTGGAGTTGAGCGGCGAGCTTAAGCGAGTCCGCTCGAACGACTGATTATCCGGAATTTCAATTTAAAGTTAATCTGACTTCTTTTCTCTGGAAACCCCGGATGATGGCGGATATTCCAGCGAGTTCCCGGAGGAAGAATAGCTGAATATGGCACCCGCATTGACCAAGCACAGAGGCAAGCAGGGGCATTTCAACGAAATACCAGTGAGTTTATCTTGCTGAATAAGCACAACGCCATCCTTCAGTCTGGCAAGATGGAGGCTTACCCCTGAATTTACTGGCGACCAACAACACAACAGAAAACCTTGGAAGCCTGACCCCATCTATAACCCCTTCTACGCTCTTATATGCTTATACCTTCTGAAGGCGATGGTGAGCACAAAGAAGAGCAGGAGTGACATTCGATCCTGCTTCAGTCCGGCGTTGTTGTTCATATACTGGCTCATTCGCGGCCGGGACTCCATTCTGCAAGTATCTCTGGGTTGATCAACCCAGAGATCGACGCATCATAACTGGTGTAAAGCAGGTTCAGACTTCCAAATAAATTATTTGGAAGAAAGGCTACCGTATCGCCCTGGAAGCACCGTTTTTTTGAACAGTTTCTTGGAAAGCAGCAAGGATTTCATCACATTGAGCCGCTATTTTACGTTTTCTGCCAAGGGAGAATTCCAGCGATTTGATGTTGCTGTTTTGTCTGGACAGCTTGATGACCTGGGCGGTTACCTTATTAAATTCAGAAAAGGAAGTCTTTGCCTGTAATAATAAGTTGTTATTCTCATCTCCCACGATTTCAGCAAGGCCATCAAGGGATTTTGCAACTACATTTTCCTCTGCTTTTATCTGTGTCTCAATCTGGTCCATTTTTACATCACTTGCCTCGGCAATGTGGGAACTGTGCAGATTGAAAGCCTTGAGGCCAGCAGTAATGGCCTGGAATGAAAGGAGGTTTATTCGGCCTTCGTTTGGAGTCCCGGCGTAAGAGGACCTAAGATTTTCAAGGGCATGTTCAAACCTCTGTATTAATTCAGTGCCTTTTTCTTGAGAAAGGCTTGCGGCCTTGAGATTGGTGTTCTGCACAGCAAACTCAAGAATTATTTGATCGAGCTGGCGGAGTTCTGTCCAACATGTGACAAACTCGGAAGCAAGTTCCTTTTCATTTTGCAGGGGAACTGCATCGATGAGAGAGTGAAGGTCTGCCAGATTTTGTTCAATTGCGGTGG
>JACDZH010000409.1 GCA_013426815.1 Paludibacter sp. | reverse complement strand
CTATAATATTGACAAAATTTTATAGGGTGTCCCAATGCGGAAAACAGGAAAAGTTACATAATTATATTCACAAAAAAAATTAAGTCAAGATTTTAACTTATAAAACCTTGACTGTAAAATTATTACCATAACAATAAAAAAATACCGATTATCTAATTGCAATACCAAATCCGGCAGAAGCAGTCGGATATTTTTGCATTGTATATTGTGCGTGGAAAGTTAATATAAACAAAAGTTTCAGACGGAAACCAACGGTTGCATTGGGCATTACTTCACTCGATTGAATATTAATCGGATCAGTCATATCTTTAATTTCGACATAGGGTTTACCGGCAGCATCTACTTTTGGAACCATATATTTAGTTCCTCCAATGGTTTTCTCCTCCATAATTGGATTGCCAAGAACAGGATAATTACCTTCCATTTTCAATGTAAAATTTGTTTTAGTTACACCAAAACCCACGTAGGGTGTAAAAAAGAGTAATTTCTTAGAAACGATAATATTTGCCATCAAAGCATCTGCATTTATGTTCATTCCTTGTGTAGAATATTCGGTGGTTGTAGGAGTATATGTAAATGAAGAACCAACTAACATATTAGGTTTAATTTGGGACGAAGTTGGGAAAGCATATTTTAAATCGAACTTAGAGTAAGACAACATCATAGCTGCATCAAACGGAAGAGCCTTTACAACCGGTATCCATTGCTTAAAATTGTGTTTAATTCCAACTCCCCACATCGATATTTTGAAACCAGAATATTCCACAGTTGGTACAAATCGAACCGTCACATCATTGATAAATGGTAAACCAATGGTCATTTGAGCACTTGCAGTAGGTATAAATTTCGATATACTTCCAGGTGTTGTAAATGATGTTATTAACATCTTACCCGTTCCATTATTCCAAAGAGGATTGGGTGCACCTGTAGATAAATATTGAGGTTGGTTTAACAAAAGATCAAGCTTTTGTCCATCTCCACTTCCCACAAATGTTGGTGCTACAGTTGCTCCTGCTACACTAGGTTTTAGATTAGTTAATCCGTCAATTCTAAAAGTCTGATCTTCGGTTGGAGCTAATACAACTCCTGCACCAAATGTTAAATCGAAACCAAATGGTTTATGAACTTCAGCAGTGTTGTACCAATTAGTGCCTAATCCGGCAGAGAAACTGTTTCCAGCAGGTTTTAAATAGCCATTAGCCACAGTATTTAAGTCGGCATCACCGGCTTTAAAAATTTCAGAAATGTCACTTTGTGCATTTACTGTGAATACAGAACTGCAAAAGATTAGTGCAATAACTGCTGAGTAGATAGCCTTTCTCATTTTTTCTTTTATTTATAAAATTAATGCTTTAAAAAATTGAATATTGCAAAAATAGACAATAATTTAATAATAGATGTCTTTGTATTAATAAATATGATGTCTTAATAATATATTATTCAATAAATTTACAGATAAAATGTTTTGTATCAATTAATTAAAAAGTATAAAAAATTTAATATTTAACTTATTTAAGAATTAATTTGAATTGTATAATTGGTTAGAATTAACTTTACTTTGTACAAGGATTTAACTTATGCCTATTCATATTCAAAAAAATCTATGACCTTGAAAAAGTTAAAACAAAAACGATTGAGCGTATTATAAACCCATTAGACTTTATTTCGATTAATATTATATATCGCTGTTATTCAGCGTGATTCTT
>JACDZH010000059.1 GCA_013426815.1 Paludibacter sp. | reverse complement strand
TATACACAAATTTTTAAACACTTTTGTGACTAAAAAAACACACTCTAATTAATGGTTCTAATGGACAATTTGGGTTAAAATAAGTATACCCAAAATATAAGTGAAAATTTTGTTGTTTAAAAAATAATGTATTCCTTTGCAAATCAATAATAATATTAAAAAATATTTTCTTATGAAACAATTTTTAAAATACACGCTTGCTACCATCGTAGGGATTTTTATCACATCTTTGTTATTTGTTTTTATTTCATTTGGCGTAATTGCTGCAATTGCCGGTGCCAGTGATAAAGTTACTGAATTAAAACCACATTCAATTTACGAATTGGAATTGAAAGGAACGCTCATAGACCGTTCGGAAGTTGACCCATTTTCATCTGCTTTTGCCGAGGCTTTTGGAAATACTTCTGATAAAACAATAGGACTTGATGATATCCTAGCAAATATCAAAAAAGCAAAAGACGATAATAATATTGAAGGTATTTATCTCAAAGGTGGTTCTCTTTCAGGTGGAATTGCCTCTATAAAAGAAATTCGTAATGCATTGATTGATTTTAAAAAGTCTGGTAAGTTTGTTGTGGCATATTCCGATAACTACTCACAAAGGATGTATTATTTAGTGTCGGTTGCTGATAAAGTATTGCTTAATCCGCAAGGTATGTTGGAGTTGAAAGGACTTTCGGCTGAAAGTATGTTCTTTAAAAATACATTAGATAAATTGGGAATCGAAATGCAAATTGTGAAAGTTGGAACTTTTAAGTCGGCAGTTGAACCATTGGTCAATACGAAAATGAGTGATGCCAATCGCCTTCAGGTTTCAGTTTATATGAACTCTATTTGGAAAAATATTTTATCGGAAATTTCTGTTTCACGCAAAATATCTGTCGATAAACTGAATGTTTATGCTGATGAAATGATGATGTTTCAACCAACCGAAAATACAATACAATATGCATTGGTCGATTCATTGGTTTATATTGATCAGGTAGACAGTATTTTGAATTCATATTTAAAAAACAAGAAGGAAAAAGAAGATCTCTTGTTGGTGAAACATTCAAAAATGAATAAAGTGCCCGATACCAGTAAATTTGATAAAAATAAAATAGCAGTTTTATATGCAGTTGGCGAAATAACCGATTTTGAGGGTGATGGTATAGTATCGAAGGATTTAATAGAAACCATAAATAAAGTTACTAAGGATTCTGCAATAAAGGCTGTGGTATTTCGTGTAAGTTCTCCGGGTGGAAGTGCTTATGCCTCAGAACAAATCTGGCATGCATTAGCACTACTCAAAGCCAAAAAACCATTGATTGTTTCGATGGGCGATTACGCTGCTTCAGGTGGATATTACATTTCTTGTTTGGCCGATGTGATTGTTGCTCAGCCGACCACAATTACTGGTTCGATTGGTATTTTTGGAGTCATTCCTAATATTAAAGGATTAAATGAAAAAATCGGACTTACTTATGATGGCGTTAAAACAAACAAAATGAGTGATGCCATTTCAGTGAATCGACCTTTTACACCCGATGAACGTAACTTGATGCAAAACTATGTAAACCGCGGTTACGAATTGTTTGTAAAACGATGTTCTGAAGGACGTAAAATGACCACCGAAAAGATAAAAGCCATTGCCGAAGGTAGAGTTTGGACAGGCGAAGATGCGTTGAAAATTGGGTTGGTTGATAAAATTGGTGGTTTAAATGATGCTATTAAACTCGCTGTGAACAAAGCCAAGCTGAAAAATTATGAACTAAGAGAATATCCCGAAAAGGAAAATTTTGAAACAAAGTTTATGAAAAACTTCACCGAGGACATGGAAACTCGTTTCGTGAAAGCACAATTAGGAGAACAATATAATCTGTTTAAACAAATAAGAAATCTGGGTAAAATCAATGGCATACAAGCTCGTTTGCCTTATGACTTGATAATTAAATAATTGTTGGATAAGATTTGTGATTTGAAATTCAATAAAATTTTTTAAACAAGAGAAGCAAAACGTTTGGTTTTGTTTCTCTTGTTTTTTGACAAAAATCATTTACCTTTGCAGCCAATTTTGTGGACAATCTGCAAAAACGTGTGCTTGAATACCACGAAAAAAAAACAAGAAAAATGAAAAAACAAGTTTCCGTCGCCTTAATGGTGTGTGGGCTGCTGTTTACGGTATGCCTCATTGTCGCTAACATCGTTGAGCAAAAGTTGATTTCCATTGGAAGTATCCAAGCCACAGCTGGCTTACTCATATTCCCCGTTTCGTACATTATAAATGACCTAATAGCCGAAGTGTGGGGCTATAGAAAAGTACGCTTGATTATTTGGAATGGTTTCCTGATGAATTTCCTTGCTGTACTAATTTTCCGCTTAAGTATTTGGGCGCCGGGGTCGGCTAATTTCACCAATCAAGCTGCATTTGAGCTTGTACTTGGTAATACCGAACGTATTACTGCTGCGAGTTTTGTTGCATTTCTATTTGGGGCTTTTCTGAATGCCTACGTAATGAGTAAAATGAAAATCATGCAGCATGGACGAGGTTTTTCAATTCGTGCTGTGGTTTCAACTTTGGTGGGCGAAGGTGCTGATTCGTTAGTGTTTTTTACGCTCGCTTTTATAGGTGTTATTCCAACACAGGCTTTATGGATGCTTATTCTCACTCAAACTGCCATGAAAACGGGTTACGAAATTGTTGCATTGCCACTTACCAATTACTTGGTAAAATGGGTTAAAAAACATGAAAAAACTGATGTGTACGACAATGGAATTTCATATAATCCATTGAAAATTAAGGATGTTTGAGAATTTTCATTTAATGGCTTTTGGGCGGTTTACCATTAAAATTTTATCGAAACTGTGGATCTAAACGATCGTCCCGGCATAGGAAAGTATCTTACAATAGCATAATTCTCATCCAACAAATTTAAAACTTCTATATTGGCGGAAAATAAATATTGCATAATTTTAAAATTACGATTTACCGAAACACTATGATCGGCATATCCGGGTAACCGATTTTCGACATAATTTTGATTTACCGCATATCGATGCCCTGACCACAGAACCGAATACGATAAATTTATCCAAGGAGTTTCAACTGCAAATTTTCCCGAACCCGAAACTCTTGGGGTATATGGAAGCTGTTGATTGTAAGCACCATCTGTTGGGTTTGAAACATTCAATGCCCGCTGATAAGTGTACGAAGTCCCAAGCACAATTCCAATTTTTTCCCAGGGTAAAAATGTTGTCTCGGCAGTAAAATCAAGTCCTTCAATCGCCACTTTGCCAAAATTAAGAATAGTCCAAAAAGCACCTTTATTTGGATAAGCTACAATTTTATCAGTAACTTCGTTGTGGTAGCAATCGATTGTAATCGAAAGCATTGAAAGCCATTTCCCAATTGATGTTGCGTAAGTAAGTCCCAAATTAAACTGATTCGTTATTTCGGGGTGTAGATTTCTATTTCCCACTTGCGAATAATATAAATCGTTGAACGAAGGCATTCTAAAAATATTTTTATAAAACGCCCTTAAACGAAAATCTTCAAATTTAATTGGCTTGATTGAAAAACTAATGTTGGGTGATAATTGTTGAAAGTTAGTGCCAGCAATACCTGTTTTAACCGTTTCTTCTACATTTGTAACCAAAACGCTGGCTGTAGCCAATAATTGATTTGTCACAAATTTTGCAGCCAACGATGATAATAAAGAGAATCGGCTGGGATCGTAAACATCTGTATGTAAGGTATTTATTGCAGCGTCGGTCGAAGCAGAAAATGAAATATTTTCAAAAGCTTTAAAGAGTAACGAAACTGATCCATAATACTCTTTTTGTAAATAGAAATTCTCTTGTTTACTTTCTGAATTCAAGTATGTTGGATCTAAATAATGCAAAAATCCCCGATTAAATTTGGCATTCGAGTGTAATGTCCATACTCTTGAAAACTGTTTTTCGTAGTGCGCTTGTGTAAAAAATGTATTGTCCCAAATCCGTTGTTTCGATGAATTTTCGGCGTTGTAAAAAATTGTTGCCCCCGGTAATCCACGCTCCGATTGATATAAATATGTTTTTAAATATCCATTTTCCTTTTCCGAAAAATTTACATAAACAGCTCCTTCTATACGTAAGTTTTGCACATCAGTGTTTTGGCGAATTTCATTTGTTGATATACCATTGGAGTTCGTAGTATATTTTATAGTATAAGGATATTTTCCATCAGCTGAAAGCCATTCGGTGCTTAAAGTCCCCGAAATTTTTGAACTGATTTTTCCTTCCAACCAAAGTGACGGATTCAACAAACCAAATGACCCAATTTTCATTGTTATTTTTCCATTAATATTTTTATTTGTGTTAAAGTGCGGACTAATGGTTTGAATATTCAACACCGAAGCCGATGCAAAAAGCCTTGCAGGTTGAAAAATATTGTCACTTTGTCCTGTGCTAAGTGAAAGTAAATCAATGTTTTCGAGCGAAAATCGTCCAATGTCGATTTGCCCGGTTTGGCAGTCGGTAAGTGTGATACCATCGTAGTTTACAGCTGTATGATTGGCACCCAGACTACGAACGGAAATAGTTTTCAGTCCACCTATTCCTCCATAATCTTTTACTGTTACTCCCGAAAAGTATTTTACAACATCAGAAACCTGAAGTACATTCAGTTTCTCAATTTTCTTGGATGAAAGTATTTGAAGCGGAGTTGTGGAGCGAACTTCTGCATTTTGATATTCTTCAGTAACAATTACTTCAGGGATTGTATAATTTTTTGTGCTGTCAGGTTTTATTTTTTTTTGTGCTGAAGCTATATTACACAGCCATATCCAACCTAATAAAAAAATGCAGGTACGTAAATTTGAGCTGAAAATGGAAACGGTTGACATACAATCTATTTGTATAAAATATTATTCAAATAGCTTGCAAGAAAAGAAAAAATCAACAAAGCAACTCGGTGTGCAGAATTGGTTTATAGCTCTATCCTCGAAAGCTTTAAAACTGTTAGTGCATGGCAGGTCTTCTGACTTACTCCCGTTTTTGAATGCCTTCCCGAAATTAGTTGATAATTGACAGTTAATAGTTTACAGTTTAAAATTTCTGTTCACTTTCGCGGTTTATATCCTCATATTTTCAGTGGCTGAAGTTATGTTCAAAACGATTTACCAAATATCCGTTAAAAAAAATGTTGGGAAAACATTCAGTAAAGAGCTTACAGCAGCGGGACTGTTCAGGATTTTCACCCAATTCCCTTTTAATCACTTTCCGAGAATTAAGAATAAGTGAACCAATGCGATTACAAAGATAGAAGAATTTGTCGTAATCTGAAAATTTTAAGTTACATAATTTATAGAATGATATTTGTATAAAAAAATTTCCTTTTAATTTCAATAGTTGGAATTATGGCTGATATTCAACCGAATAACATTCATTATATTTTATTATTTCAAATTTTCATTATTTCAATTTTCCAATTTTAAAAATTGCTACATTTTCAAATTGATTTTTCGTACCTTTGTCATCCAAATTTATTATTTAATCAATATGGGAAATTTTGCAAAATGGATAGGTGGAGGCTTAGGTTGGGCATTTGGTGGTCCGGTTGGTGCTTTAATTGGATTTGCACTGGGTTCTATGCTTGGAGGATCGGAAATTGCCGATTCTACTCGAACATTAGGACCAAGTCGAACTACAGAGGGCGATTTCAAAATGAGTTTATTAGTGCTTATGGCTTGTATTATGAAAGCCGATGGACGAATAGATAAATCTGAATTGGCGGTTGTAAAAAAGTTTTTAGTTGCCAATTTTGGAGAAAAAGGAGCATTGGAGGCTATGCCAATTTTGAAAAACTTATTGGAACAGAATATCAATGAAACTGAAGTAGCTGCTCAGATTGGACAAAATTTAAATTATTCCTCTAAACTGGAATTGCTTAATTCATTGTTTAATATCGCTTATGCCGATGGCGAAGTAGTTGCCTCCGAATTAGCTACTATTCAGCGTATTGCCAATATATTCCGCATCGATAGGCTCGATTTTGAATCGATAAAAGCACCTTATTTGAAATTGGTTGACCGTGATTGGGCTTATAAATCACTGGAAATTGAAACCACTGCCACCAACGACGAAATTAAAAAAGCATATCGCCGTATGGCAATGAAATATCATCCCGATAAAGTGAACGATTTGGGTGAGGAAGTAAAAAAGTCAGCAACAGAGAAATTCCGTTCGATTAACGAAGCTTACGAGAATTTAAAAAAACAAAGGGGATTTGTATAAGATTTAATAATGAAAAGAAAGCAACAACTAACAAACTCCTCCTTGTAGGGTCAGGTGTCTATGGAGAATAATCTATATATTTTCAATACATTAAGCCGTAAAAAGGAACAGTTCGTTCCAATACACGAAAACAAAGTGGGTATGTACGTTTGTGGACCAACTGTTTATAGCGATGTACATTTGGGAAATTGTCGTACATTTATTTCTTTTGACATAATTTATCGTTACTTAATATATTTAGGTTATAAAGTAAGATATGTAAGAAATATTACCGATGCCGGACATTTAGAAGGCGATAGAGATGAAGGTGAAGATAAATTTGCTAAAAAGGCAAAGTTAGAACAGCTTGAACCAATGGAGATAGTCCAAAAATACACAATTGGTTTTCATGAAATTTTATCTATATTCAACACAATTCCTCCAAGCATCGAACCAACAGCAACTGGTCATATTTCAGAGCAGATTGAGATGGTTAAGTCTATATTGGAAAGTGGCTTTGCATACGAAATTGATGGTACGGTTTACTTTAATGTTGAAAAATACAGTAAAAATTTGCCTTATGGAATTTTGACTAATCGAAAATTGGAAGATCTGCTAGAAGGCACACGTGAATTAGATGGACAAGATGAGAAAAAGGGAAGATTAGATTTTGCTTTGTGGATAAAGGCTAAACCAGAAACACTCATGCAATGGCCATCGCCTTGGGGTTGGGGTTTCCCTGGATGGCATATTGAATGTTCTGTTATGAGTACAAAATACCTTGGTAAAACATTCGATATTCACGGAGGTGGAATGGACTTACAGGCAACACATCATACCAATGAAATTGCACAGTCGCAAGCTTGTAATCATACAACTCCGGTTAAATACTGGATGCACACCAATATGCTGACTGTAAATGGAGTAAGAATGTCAAAGTCAGCCGGAAATGGATTTTTACCAAAGGAGTTATTCTCTGGTTCGCATCCTTTGTTGGAAAGAGGATATTCACCAATGACCGTTCGTTTTTTTATGGCTCAATCGCATTACCGTAGTACACTTGATTTTTCGAATGAAGCACTACAAGCTTCTGAAAAAGGTTTTAGCCGATTGATGGAAGGTTACAAACGTTTACAAAAACTGACCGCATCGGCTGTTTCAACGATTCAAACCGCTGGATTGCGTCTTAAATGTGAGGAAGCTATGAACGATGATTTCAATACACCCATTGCAATCTCACATTTATTTGATGCACTGAAAGCCATAAATTTAGTTTACGATGGAAAGGAAACCATTTCGGTTGCTGATTTGGATGAATTAAAAATTGTTTTCAAGACATTTATTGAAGATATTCTTGGTTTGAAATCTGAAAATACTACTTCAACAGGCAACGAATCATATAAAAAAGCCATTGATTTATTGCTAAATATGCGTTTAGAAGCCAAACAAAACAAAGACTGGGCAACCAGCGACAAAATCCGCAATGAACTCACTGCTCTTGGCTTTGAAATAAAAGATACAAAAGATGGGTTTGAGTGGAAGTTGTAACCTGCTGAATATCACAAATTATTTTCTAAGAAGAGCCACAAAGCAATAGGTTAAAATGCTTAAATGAAACATATTCAGTAAATAAAATATGAATTCCCAAGGTGAAATAATTTTATATCAAGCCGAAGATTCTCCGCGATTAGATGTTAGGATTGAAAATGAAACTGTTTGGCTTACCCTCAATCAGATGAGTGATTTGTTTGAGCGTGATAATTCTGTAATATCCAGGCATATTAGAAATATTTTTGATGAAGGTGAATTGATAAAGTTTTCAGTTGTTGCAAAAAATGCAACAACTGCTCAAGATGGGAAAATATATCAAGTGGAGTATTTTAATCTCGATGTTATTATCTCAGTTGGTTATAGGGTGAAATCAAAGCGGGGTACGCAATTTCGAATATGGGCAAACAGCATTTTGAAGGAATACCTTATGAAAGGCTACGTGCTGAATCACAGGATTGATAAGATTGAAAAACAGTTATTAGAGCATGACCAAAAATTTGACTTGCTTATTAAAACTAGTTTACCTCCTCATGAAGGGATTTTTTACGATGGACAAATTTTTGATGCTTACAAATTTGTGGTTGATTTACTGAAAATGGCTAAAATAAGCATTATATTGATTGATAATTATGTTGATGAAAGTGTTTTGCATCTTCTTTCAAAACGAAATAAGGGAGTAAATGCCTCAATTTATACTGCAAAAATATCGAGTCAGTTCCGATTAGATTTGGATAAATTTAATGCTCAATATGAACCGATTGAAGTAAAATATTCACAAAATTACACGACCGTTTCTTGATACTTGACCAACAAATTGTTTATCATATTGGTGCTTCACTTAAGGATTTAAGAAACAAATGGTTTGCTTTTTCAAAAATCGAAATGGATGCAAGTGAAATGATTGAAAAAATTATAAATTAAAACAAAAATAATGGAAACAACAAGACAAGAAAAGATATCGAGGATGTTACAAAAGGAGTTGGGAGAAATCTTTTTATTGTATGCCCGCGAAATTCAGGGAACATTAATTACTGTTACTTCTGTACGCATAAGCCCCGATTTGGGAATTGCACATACACACTTAAGTATTTTCCCAGGAGATAAAGTAAAAGATGTGTTGGAAAAAGTAAATAATGATACCAAGTCAATTCGATACGAACTAGGGAAACGTGTTCGTAATCAATTACGCATTGTACCGGCATTGTATTTTCATGTCGATGATTCACTCGATTATTTGGAGAATATAGACAATTTACTTAAAAGTGACCCACCTTCGTTATTAAAGGAAGGCGAAGTTATAGAACTTGATTAAATAGCATCCTAAATCCCACGTTGGGGGACTTGAAGAAATAAATGATATTAACAATAACATCGTTCAAAGATAAATTAAGCGGACTGTCTTTTTCTTTTAGGATAGCTTATCGCTACCTTTTTTCCAAAAAGTCGCACAATGCCATCAATGTGATTTCCGGTATTTCGGCTGCCGGAGTTGGTGTTGGTGCAATGGCATTGGTCTGTGTTTTATCGGTGTTCAATGGTTTCGAATCGCTTATTTCTGATATGTTTTCGTCGTTCGATCCCGATTTGAAAATCAGCTTGACGCACGGAAAAACTTTTGATGTGAACTCGACCAAATTGAGAGAAATTCGGAAAATGAAAACTGTAGCAATATTCACCGAGGTTGTTGAAGAAAATGCACTTCTGCGCTTCAAAGAAAAGCAAATGCCTGCTACCATTAAAGGTGTGAGCAACGATTTTAGAAAAATGACACACATCGACAGTATTATGTACGATGGAAATTTCGTGCTTTATGATGGTGCTTTTCAACGAGCAGTTGTCGGTGTTGGCGTGGCAAGTACATTAGGATTGGGGGCACATTTTATCGATCCGCTTTATATTTACGCACCCAAACGAAACGGGAAAATCAATCTTTTACGCCCCGAAAACAGTTTCAATCAAATTGGCACTTTTGTTTCAGGTATATTTGCCGTAAAGCAATTGCAATACGATGATCATTACGTTCTGGTTTCAATAGATTTGGCAAGAGATTTATTTGAATATGAAAAGTCAAAAGTGACTTCGATGGAATTAAAATTAGCGAATAATGTTAATCGGGAACATGTCCAAAAGCAAATTCAAACGATACTAGGAGATGGGTTTCAGGTTAAAAACCGTTATCAACAACAGGAAAATTTTTTCAAAATAATGCAAATCGAAAAGTGGATTACATATCTTATTCTATGTTTTATTTTGCTGATTGCCAGTTTTAATATTATAGGTTCACTCTCCATGCTGATTATTGATAAAAAAGCTGATATTGAAACTCTTCGTAATCTAGGTGCTAATAATCAGCTTGTTCGACGAATTTTCTTGTTCGAAGGTTGGCTGATTTCAGCTGTGGGTGCTGTGATAGGTATTGCAATCGGAATTTCATTGTCATTGTTGCAGGAAAACTTTGGATTATTGAAACTTGGAAGTGGATACGTGGTGAATGCTTATCCTGTAGTTACGAATATTGGCGATAGTTTGTTAGTGCTTGTTACAGTGTTGGTAATGGGTTTTTTAGCAGCATATTATCCGGTTCGTTATATTCAAAATAAGGTTTAAAGTGCTGTATTACTTTTTATTATAAATTTTATTTAGATTTAAGTCAATCTATATAAACAATAAATTTTGAGTTTGTAAGTTAATGCTAATAAAAAGATACCTTGATACGAGATGGATTTTTATTTGAATTTTCTCTAAATAATTGAAGAATTCAAACTTTATATGTTTGATATTGTGGTTATTATCATTTTTACGAATTTTAATATTATTTTTTCAAATGAAAAATTTTAATTTTCTGATAATACTTTTCGCTTATTTATTGGCTTCGTGTAAAGGTGGTGAAACGATATTACCTTATACTTACGAATCAAATCCTCATTATGCATTGGGTTATGCCGAATTTTATGGTGCATATTATACCGAGTATGGTATTAAAAATAATACACTGACCATGTCATTTTTTAGCGATTCGTTAAAAATTAATGATAATGCAGAATTATTAGGTTATGGTCAATATCTATTTTTGGAAGATGTATTTGTTTCTCCGAACGATACCATGCTACCGTTGGGTACATACAGAATTACCAAAACCGAAAAAGGCGAACAGTTTACTTTTTATGCAGGTAAGAAAGATACTATTGACAGTGAAGTTTATACAACCGGCGCTTATATCACTTATTACGAACAAGATTCATACAAATCTATAGTCAAACTTATTACAGGTGGTTCATTTATAGTTAGTTGGTACGATAATAAATATAGAATTGTTTGTAATTTTACAACTGACGATAACCTCCTGTTGAAAGGAAGTTATACCGGTGTATTTCCTCATTACGATCAATCGTTGAAATCTAAAAAATTAGCTACTCGAAATAAATTTATGTTTAAATAATTGTAGTTCAATTTGTAGTTAGTATAATTTGGGATGAATTTATGACTTAATATTTTCACAAAAAATTATTTCAGATGATTCTAAATGCTTTATTTTGTGCTAAATACAATCCTGCACTACCAACAAAAGGAAAACAAATGATTCCTAGCATTAAGTAATAAATTGAAATATGTTGTATATAAATCAATATGGTTTCGAATGAACCTGAATAAAATCCCAACAATAAACTGAACAGAATTCCTAAACAAGCAAAAACCCAGACTATCCAACTTCGATCTGTTTTTTCGGGTAGTTTTCGCATCACACGGTTGGTAAATCCATTATCTGTAATTTCTTGTTTGTTTTCACCGAAAAAATTTTTCAGCATTTTGTCTGTTTCTTTAGTTTCCATATCCGGCATTTGTAAGGTAAATACTTAACTTTTCTTTCCCTTTCAGAATATAAGTTTTCACTGTTCCCAGCGGGCAATTCATAATTTTAGCAATTTCGGGATGTGTTTTATCTTCCATGTAAAATAGCAAAACTGCAGTTTGTTCTTCTTTTCGTAACTGCCTCATGGCTTTATAGATATCCATCTTTTCTGCCGAAAACTCATTTTGTGTTTGATGTTGACTATCAATTTCCAGTTCGTTAATATCTGCATAATGTTTCTGTGTGCGCACCGAATCGTAAAACACATTGTATGCAATTCGGTAAAGCCAGGTCGAAAAGCCCGAAATTCCTCGAAAAGCATTAATATTCAAATATGCTTTGATAAATGTTTCTTGTGCCAAATCATCGCTCAACGGGGCATCGCCCTTAGTCAGATTTAGAAAAAACCGACGTATGGGCGATTGATACTTACAGGTTAGTTTGTCGAAGGCACTTTTATCGCCCATCAAAGTAAGCTGTGTAACCCATCGGATATCATCCGTGTTGCTCATCTTTATTTACTGTTGTATCAGTTTTTGGCTTGTCGAGATAATGAACGAGCAAATAACCTACACCTACAAATGCAGGAATCATTCCAGCTATTAGCGCAAAATTGTTGTGTACAATCACAAAATAAATTAACAATGCTAACCCAACTGCTAAACACAAAACACCACGTTTTAGGTTTGAAGACTGATTTACTTTTTTGGGTTCGTCAAAGAAATGATCCGGAATGGTTTGTCCCATTTCCAGTGATTTAGTGTACAAATCGTACTTGCGTTTTGATTCAATATTTTTTGCTCTCGATACTATATATACAAATGATGTCACAAAAAGGAATGGCAACAAGCAAATGAGAACAATTCCAATACCATTAAGAGGCATATCTTCTTTACTGTTGGCTTCAATTTGTAGTCTTTCAACTTCTTGCTCCCCCTTTTTTAATTCCACTAATTGATTGGGTGACAATTTTGAGAGCATAATTGAGTCTTGTTGCAACTCGTGGAGTTCTTGTGCGTTTTTGACAATTTCTTTTTTCAAACTATCAACATTGAAAGCAGTTACAGTAGCATTTACACCTAATAAGAGCATTGTGAGTAATAAAAATCCAATTCGTTTCATAATTTTAATTTTTTTAGCTTGTAAAAATTATATTTGTTTTCTAATTAGACGAAATGAAGGTTGCATTTGGATTTAAAAAGAAAAAAAACAGATAAGATTTAACAAAATTAAAATTATAACTCATTATTAATTTCGAATAGCGTCGATGTGAAACGGGCTTTGTTTTTTTTCAGTATTTTCGTGTTACCGAAAAGGATATTTTTGGGAAAAATAAAATGGGCAAAGAAACACCTACTACCAGTGCAATAAGAATAAACATGGTAGTCAACCCATTGTGAAAGAAATCCATCATAAAAGTTTGATTATTAATAGCATCGGTACTTTGCATAAATTTTATCAAACTCAAAATGGTTCGGTAAGCAAACATTCAGGGAATCATGGGCAATAGAGATGGAAATGAAAACACTTCGGCAGGACAATGAATAATCCGTGCAAATAAAACGCTCAACAAACCTATGAACGAAGCTGCAACAAAAGTGGCAAGCGAAATTTCCAATCCCCATCTGATAAGAGTAAACTGGAGGGAGTGGCCAATTGCAGCCAAAAACGCTGACACAAAAATAGCTTTACGCGATGGATTTGAAATTAAGGCAAAGCCAATAGCTGCAATAGCTGCCAATAAACCATCAATAAAAATCAAACGAATTATTTCAAGTTTCATAATCTTTCTATACCTAAAATTAACATAGTCGAAAACAATCCAATAGCAATACATACAATTAAACTGGTGGCATTTACCAACCGTGCAATACCTGTAAGTATGTGTCCCTCAATGATATCTAAAATTGAATTAATAATTGGTACGCCGGGTATAAGATAAAGTACACTCGAAGCTAGTGCTATTTCGGGCGTGCTTCCAAAGTGAAACAGATAACCCAATCCTGCTAGTAAAGAAGCTACAAACGCACTTGTTGTAAATATTACCAAATCATTAATTTGTAAAAGGATCATCTCTTGCCGTATAATAAATCCGATCAGTGTGGACAAAAACACAAGTGCTATGGCATATAAATCACCTCCAAACAATCCACAGAATTAAGCATTTGCCGAAGCAACCAAAAACAGAACCAACCATCTCGACATTCTTTTTTGGGAGATAATTTGTTGAAAATTTTCCTTAACTTCATCAAAAGGCAATTTTTTGTCATAAGTGTCCCAACTCAATGCACTCAAATCGGACACGATTGTATAATTTAAAAGTAATGGTTTGATTTTCTTTATTTGTGTCAGCAGTTTACTCGGGTCATTTTTACAGGAAATGGTCATCATTATACTCATTTGGAATACCGATAAATCCATGTCATAACCAAAAGTTTCTGCCATACGCGATACATTTTGAATGATTCGCATGGAATGTGCACCCGTATTATCAATGATGATGCAATATCTATGAGCAAAGCTGCAGTTTGCTCAATCGTGGGAACGTTGTTTTCCAATGTCGTATTCATATTTAATTCAGAAAATAGACTTAAGCTAAAATATAGTAGTTTGTTGATAATTGCACATTATTGGCTTTTATTCATATTTTCGCAAAGGTAATCCAAAAACATATATTTTACATTTATTTTTCAAAATTAGTCCATTATTATTGAACTTAAAAAGAACCAAACTGTTTTGTAAAATGTAAGATATTGGTACTAAGATAATTTGAAAATGAGTCAAATTGAAAATGAAAAGAATATAAAAAATTTGCTTATCTCCATTCGTAAAAAAGTTTTAGGAGCAATTAAAAGTTGTATTTCTCAATTATAAAATAATTTTAATGCAAAGGTGATAAGCTGCAATGACGTAACGAAAATTTAATTTTGGCGGCTTTCTGACTAAGCGTTCTAACCGTTCAGAATAACGACATTATATTTTTCATTTTACTTATCAGCTTAACACCACATTATTTTTGAATGAAAAAAGAAAAATTTGATATAACAGGTATGACTTGTAGTGCCTGTGTGGCGCATGTCGAAAAAACTGTATGTAAACTGGAAGGAGTGAAAACTGTCAATGTCAATTTGTTTACCAATAGCATGACTGTGGATTTTGACGATGCTCATCTGGATATAAATACTATCAAAAATTCAGTTGAAAATGCCGGTTACAAAGCACAATTGCACGAAGTTGTTACAAATTCAAAATCAAAAGCTACTTTGAAAATTGATTTTGTTCAACAGGAACAGGATGAAATTAAAATGAGTTGGTGGGTCTCACTTACTTTTTTAATTCCTTTACTTTACATTTCTATGGGTCACCTAGTTGGTTTGCCCTTACCTCATTTTTTACATGGCAATGAAAATGCTTTGGTGTCGGCTTTTACACAATTTCTACTCACACTTCCTATTGCTATTTTCAATAAAAAATACTTTGTAAATGGTTTTAAAGCACTGTTTAAAGCATCTCCAAATATGGATTCGTTGATTGCCATTGGCTCTTCGGCAGCAATTCTCTATGGTGTTTTTGCCATTTTTCGTATAGGTTATGCATTGGGACATACTGACATGGAAACGGTGCAGGAATTCTCAAACGATTTGTACTTCGAATCGGGTGCTACCATTCTTACTTTAATTACTCTTGGCAAATACCTCGAAGCGAAATCGAAAAGTCGCACTTCCGAAGCCATTACACGATTGATGGATTTAGCCCCTAAAACTGCCATTGTTATTCGCAACAATCAGGAAATTGAACTTCCAATCGAAGAAGTGGTGGTGGGTGATATTATAATTATAAAACCCGGTGTGCGTGTTCCGTTAGATGGAGTTGTTGAAAATGGCAATTCATCGGTTGACGAATCGGCAATGACCGGCGAAAGTATGCCCGTTTTCAAACAAAAAGGCGATTTGGTGATGTCGGCAAGTATCAATAAATCAGGTTATTTTACTTTAAAAGCAACAAAAGTGGGGAATGATACTACTTTGTCTCATATTATTCAATTAGTAGAGGAAGCTTCATCATCCAAAGCACCAATTTCAAAATTGGCAGATAAAATTAGTAGCGTTTTTGTTCCGGTTGTAATTAGCATTGCCTTTTTGGCAACTATTATTTGGCTGCTTTTGGGTTATCCGTTTGATTTTGCGCTGTCTATCGGCATTGCCGTATTGGTTATTTCCTGTCCTTGTGCTTTGGGACTGGCAACTCCGGTGGCAATTATGGTTGGAACAGGTAAAGGTGCAGAATACGGTATTTTGATTAAATCGGCAGAATCGTTGGAAATGGCAAACGATATTGATACTGTGGTGATTGATAAAACAGGTACTTTGACCGAAGGAAAATCACATGTTACAAATATTGTGTGTAACGATTTAATGACCGTAAACGAACTGTTACAATTAGCAGCTTCGATGGAAAAACCTTCAGAACATCCTTTGTCGGAAGCTATTTTATTGGAAGCTGAAAATAGAAAGTTGAAGATTCAACCGGTAAATAATTTTTTGTCAATTCAAGGACAAGGTATTGAAGGAGAGGTAGATGGAATAAAATATTTAGCTGGAAATTTGAAATTAATGACCGAACATAAAGTAAAATTGTCTGACTTTGCTACTCTCCTTGATAAATTTGCCGATGAAGGTAAAACGCCCTTATTTATTGCCAACAAAAATGAAGTGATAGGAATTATTGCAGTTGCCGATATATTAAAACTTACCAGCCACGAAGCCATTGAACAATTTAAATTGTTGGGAATGGAGGTGATAATGCTCACCGGCGACCATGCCAAAACGGCTTCTGCCATTCAATCGCAGCTCGGAATTTTTTCAGTAATTGCCGATGTTTTACCGCATGATAAAGACAAAGAAATTGCCCGACTACAAGCTTTGGGAAAAACAGTGGCGATGGTGGGCGATGGTATCAACGATGCACCTGCTTTGAAGCGTTCCAACCTTGGAATTGCCATTGGAGCAGGAACCGATGTGGCTATCGAATCGGCAGATGTGGTATTGATGCGTAGCGATTTATTGGATGCTGTCACCACTTTACGACTCAGTAAAGCGGTAATGATCAATATAAAACAAAACCTTTTCTGGGCATTTTCTTATAACTTTATTGGAATTCCACTGGCTGCCGGAGTTTTTTACAATCTGTTGGGTTGGAAATTAAATCCCATGTTTGCCGCTGCAGCCATGAGTTTCAGTTCAGTTACAGTAGTGCTGAATTCACTACGATTATTGCGGTTTAAACCTACTTATTTACAGGCAGTTAGACCAAATGCTAATTAACAAATTCCCAAAGGGAAGAAAGTGACGTTACATTTTCAGCATTACACAATCAAAAAAAACAAATATTATGTCAGAAAGAACATTGAAAATCAAAGGAATGAGTTGTGCACATTGCTCAGCTCGAGTAGAAAAAGTATTGAATGCCATTGATGGTGTAGTAGCCAGAGTAGATTTAGAAAACAATTCAGCTACACTTAAACTTTCGAAAAATATTAGTGATGAAGCATTAAAAACCGCAGTAGACAATATTGGGTACGAAGTGGTAGAAGTGAAATAAACAAACCCAAATAGAGTCTGCTGAAAAACTGATATAAATAGTTACAAGTATTTTGTTACGAGTTACTTGATTGGTTATCTGAATAATAATTAAAAAAAATATAATTAATTATTAACCTGAGTTCGGGATAAGAATTTTAAAATTCAATTGATAATTGAGGT
>JACDZH010000408.1 GCA_013426815.1 Paludibacter sp. | reverse complement strand
AGCCATAGGTGGCCTCTCAATATTGTGGACAGGCTTATAAGGCAAGATGCCCAACGTCCGCATTTGCGGCTTGTTTGCAGCGCAGCGGAAAACAAGTCCGACAACATGCGTTTGTTAGCCCACTTGATTGATTCGGGAATAGAATTCATGCAGTCCAAATCCTGCGCCTCTTTTTAGTTCGGCTTCTTGGCTTTTCAATTGCTTTAGTGCTGGCACATACTCTTTACTCTTGTCAAAGGCCCACATTCCGCCTGCAGCAAGTGTTAACCCCATGCTCGCAAGTGGCGAAGAGAGTTGTGATAACAGACCAATAAAAGCGGTTCCGCCACCTAAAGTGGCCTTTCCCATTTCACATTTGATCTTGAAGTTTAAATCTTGCCTTTCTCGAATCAAAGATTCTGAATCTTTTCTATATTTCCTTATAACTTCTAATGATTTATCTTGGAAAAGACTTTGATTATCGATTTCTAACGCAATTTTTCCAATGGATGAAAATAGAGACTCTCTTGATTCTGCTTGTTTACCCCAGGCTGTCGAGCGCAGTTTAATTACTTGCTCGATGGACATAGAGTTTAATGCTTCCTCGTCGAGAAACTCCTCATGACAAATTTCAAGAACTCGATTCCTTTTGAGCCAATATTGATCCTCTTCAATTTCTTCTAACACATTATGTGCATTATTCAGCAGTTTAGCGACGATATTTCCATATACAGAGCCATTAAAAACTGGCACCAAGTTCTTCATTTCACAAAACCCAGCGTATTTAATCATCGATGCTATTCTAGCTCTCGCGATGTTTGTTAAGCATCCTGCTTGTTCTCTCGATAAATCAAGGCCGTCAATCAGAGGCAACGCTGGTATATCATTAATTCCACCATCCCCCACACCTTTCAACGATAGCTCATTTGTCAGATCAAAGTTTTCTAGCAATCTCCTCTTACTTCCCGAAATAGCCTGCGTCAAGAAGCCTTGGTCTTGGGCCATATTTCGATAGAGCCAAAAAACAAACTGTGTGTTAAGGGGATAACCTCCGGTCGGGACACCTCCTATGGTGAAGCCGCCTTGTGTTGCTGGAATATCGTATGTTGATATTATCTCAATCAAGCCTTGCTTTATTGCAGGCTTGCAGCTACCGGTAATTTTTTCGAAAATTTCATCGTAGCCCAAAACCTTGCCCATCGGTCGTACGGCCCCCATGCTCATTCCAAATAATGGGACCCCCATAATAGTGCTCATGAAAGCATTACTTGGCATAACATCACGATCGCCGGGATCTACTAGCCTGACTTTGTCATAGGTCAACAAAGCACGTTTAACCTCGAGGAGCGAATTAGGACTCTCAGAAGGAGCTATTAAACATTCGTAGATCATACTTCCTCTGTATTCGATTTAGGGGCTAACAGTGGATTAGGCAGAATTGCCTTGCTCAGCTATTCTGTCTATTGATTTGTTAATTTCTGTGTAGTACTTTAAAAAATCATTTTGCTACCACGAGGACGCAAGCTAAACAAAACTAATTATTAGAGAATACATAATGCAGCAGACAAAAGCAAATTTTTCCCATAGAAATGTTGAGATTTTCTGGGGAAAATATATTGAGAACCTCAGGAAACGAAGGGTAAAGGAGAGCGAGTGTAAATTGGGTCAGAGTAAAATTATGTAAATTGGGTCAGAGTAAAATTATATTTCCTTTTATCACGATCACCAAAGCAGGATGATTT
>JACDZH010000058.1 GCA_013426815.1 Paludibacter sp. | reverse complement strand
CTCGAACCCAGGACCCCATCCTTAAAAGGGATGTGCTCTACCTGCTGAGCTACTAAATCATTAAACAATGTAAGTCGCTTATAGAATCATGTGATCCAGCTGGGGCTCGAACCCAGGACCCCATCCTTAAAAGGGATGTGCTCTACCTGCTGAGCTACTAGATCGTTTTTCAAAAGCGGATGCAAAGATACGCCTTTTTTTCAACTCTACAATTTCTCTTTCAAAGAAAATTTGTTTTATTTGAATTTTCAATCCCATTGTTTTGATATTCTGACATTTATAGAACTATAAAATCAATCTCTGCCAAGTTTTTCCTAATAAATACTTAGTTATAAGGCATTTTTTTTGTTAGTAATATTCTCTGTTATTGCTTATTTTTAAAAAAATAAGTACTAACATAGTAAAAAATTGTATCTTTGCAGACTTTTAAACAGTTACAGTTTTGGATAGTTTTACTTACATTCTGTTGACATTGCTTTTTTCGGCTTTTTTTTCGGGGCTGGAGATTGCTTTTGTGACTTCAAACAAATTGCGCTTTGAGTTGGACAAAAAGCAACCCAATCTCACATCTGCAATCCTGTCAATTTTTTATCGACATCCACAACAATTTATTTCCACCATGTTGGTCGGGAATAATATTTCATTGGTAATATATGGTTTACTCATGGCTGAAGCAATGACGCCACCACTGGCTAATTACATTGGAAGTCAATTTCTAATTACATTTATACAAACGATTTTGGCAACTGCGATTGTATTAATTACAGCAGAATTCTTACCAAAAACTATTTTCCGGGTAAATCCCAATTTGTGGTTGCGCGTTTTTTCATGGTTGTTGTTATTGTTTTATGTGGGTTTATATCCTATTTCGCGATTCAGCACCTGGATTTCTTTGGGAATATTGAAGTTATTTGGCGTCAAAATTAGCCAAACCACCCAAGAAAATGTTTTTTCTCGCATCGATTTGAATTTTCTAATTCAAGAAACTTTCGAGAATCACCAAAGCGAAAAAGAGCTTGAAAATGAAGTGAAAATATTTCAAAATGCACTCGATTTTTCAAAAGTAAAATTGCGCGATTGCTCGGTTCCTCGCACCGACATCATTGCATTGGATTTCGAAACAGATGTAGAAACACTTAAACAAACATTTATTGAAACCGGGCTTTCCAAAATACCAATTTTCAAAAGTGATATTGATAATATTGTAGGTTATATTCATTCTTCCGAGATGTTTGAGCATCAAAAAGACTGGAAAAAACAGATAAACCAGATTCCGATAGTACCTGAAAATATGGCTGCACAGAAACTGATGAAGATTTTTATGTCTCAAAAGAAAAGCATAGCTGTTGTAGTGGACGAATTTGGCGGTACAGCAGGTATAATTACACTCGAAGATATTATTGAAGAAATTTTTGGTGAAATTGAGGATGAACATGATAACCGTGGCTATATTGCCGAGCAAACTAGCGAAAATGAATACCTTTTTTCTGGTCGACTCGAAGTTAAAACAGCCAATATCAAGTTTAATCTGACAATTCCCGAATCGGATTCCTACGAAACAATTGCAGGATTCATTCTCCACAATCACCAACATTTTCCAAAATTGAATGAAATTATTCGAATAGATGGATTTGCCATAAAGTGTGTGAAAGTTACCAACAACAGGATTGAATTGGTAAAAGTAGGAATCGGGTAAAAACGTAAACTTGGAAACGGTAAATTAGAAGCTATTAATGCTTTATTTCCTAGCTTTTTCGGAGTATTGAATAAATCTGATAATGTTTAGATTGAACAAAAAAACAGAAAATTGGAGAAAATTTTCAAGCATATACTTTTTTTTTGTATATTCGTGCCCTCAAATTACGATAAAAAAAAAATAATACAAATATAAAAATTAATTTCAAGAAAATGGCAGTTTTAGACAAGATTAGAAGCAAAGGAGTTTTACTGGTAGGAGCTGTAGGACTAGCATTATTTGCCTTTATAGTGGGCGATTTTTTAAATTCTGGTTCTTCTTACTTTAACAAATCGCGCGAGACGGTTGCAAAAATAGTAGGTGAAGATATTAATATAAAGGACTATAGTGCATCCATAGAGCAAATGACTGATGTTTACAAGATTGAAACAGGCAAAACCGAATTAGACGAAGGAATGCTGACACAACTTCGCTCTTCGGTTTGGGAAAGTCTAGTAAATGAGAAAATTTTAAATGCTGAGGCCAAAAAAATAGGTCTTTCAGTGAGTGCCGATGAACTTTCAGATCGTTTGATTGGGAACAATATTCACCCGTTAATTCTTCAACGTCGTGCTTTTGCTGGCGAAAATGGTCAATTTAGCCGTCCTATATTGGTTCAGTTTCTAAATAGTTTGGAAGAAAAACCTACAAACGGTGAAATGCAACAACAAATTGATAAGGCAAAAAACTATTGGATGTTTTGGGAAAAAACTGTAAAAAACAGCATTTTACAAGAAAAATACAATGCACTTATTTCAAAATCTGTTACTGCCAATAGCCTTGATGCAAAAATGAATTACCAGGATAGAAAAGTGAGTGTAGACGTGGCTTATGTGGTGAAACCTTATTTCCTGGTTCCCGATTCGGCAGTGAAGGTAAGTAACAGTGATATAAAAGAACGCTACAACAAACAAAAAGAGAAATTTAAACAAGATGCAAATTGTACTATCAATTATGTTTCATTCAGCATAAAACCTATGCAAGAAGACTATAAAGATGCTGAAACATGGATTAATAAGCTGAGAGACGAATTTAAAACTACCACAGATGTAATTGGTTTGGTCAATTCCAATTCGGATGTAATGTACGATGGACGTAATTATTCCGTAAAAACAGTTCCCGTAAACCTAAAGGATTTTGCTTTTAGCGGAAAAACAGGTGACATAGTTGGACCTTTGTTTGCGAATGACACTTATACCATGGCTCGTATCATGGAATCGGGAATTATGAGGTCAGATTCAGTAAAATTACGTCATATCTTTTTATTAACAAAAGATGAAGTTAAAACAGACAGTATAATGTCAGCTATACGTGGTGGTGCTAACTTTGGTGAATTGGCAAAAAAATACTCGGCAGTGCAGCAAACCGCTTCAAACGGTGGTGAAATTGGTTGGATTCAAGAAGGTGCCGGTGTTGATAAAGAAATTGCAAACACAGCTTTCGGAAAAGCAGTAAACGAAGTTTTTACTATTAAAAATACTCAAGGTACTCAAATAATGCAGGTTATGGAAAAAACCACAGCTAATAGCAAAGTAAAATTAGCTATTCTGGAGCGCAAAGTTGTACCAAGCAGCAAATCATACAGCAAAATTTATAACGATGCAAAACAATTTGCGGCTGATATGACGGCTGATAAATTTGAAAAAACAGCGAAAGACAAAAAATACAACATGCTTACTGCAGCCAATTTGTTGGAAAGTGTTGATAAAATTGCTGATATTCCACAATCACGTCAAATCGTTCGTTGGGTTTTCAAAAGTGATAAAGGTGAAGTATCGGATGTGTTCGATTGCATCAATCAGTTTGTAGTAGCTGTTACTACCGAAGTAAATAAAAAAGGATATCGATCAGTTGAAAAAGTAACCGACCAACTGAAAGCTGAAATCATTAAAGATAAAAAAGCCGAATTGATGATAAAAAACATGTCAGAACAATTATCCAAAACTCCTTCATTGGCGGCATTGGCGGCTAGTATAAATGACTCGGTGAAAGTGGCAAAAGCAGTAAATTTTGCATCATACCAATTTGGCGTTGCAGGTATGGAGCCTTCGGTAATTGGCAAATCTTCTGTGATTTCGTTGAACAAAATTTCTGGTCCAATTAAAGGTAATGCCGGTGTGTATGTGATTAGTACTTCCAATAAAACTGTAAATCCACAACCTTTCGATGCAAAAATGGAAATGATGCAATTGAACAGTCGCATGAGTTATTCATTACCATATATGATTATTCAGGACTTGAAAGAAAAAGCCGATATTGTAGATAATCGCATGAATTTCTTTTGATTACAATCATAATTCTTAATTAAAAAGAAAACGGGATGAAATAATCATTCCGTTTTCTTTTTTTTCGGTAAGTTTATGTAACTTTGCAAATGCGCTAAACTCAAAACATAAAATACCATCATGAACAAAATATCACTCCTTGGCAAAACCTTCGATGAATTGAAAACAATCGTTTCGGAATTGGGAATGCCGTCATTTACCGCCAAACAGTTAAGCGAATGGTTATACAAAAAACGCGCCATCAGTTTCACCGAAATGTCGAATATTTCACTGAAAAATCGGGACTCGATATCCGAAAAATATGAAGTTGGTCGCACACTTCCAGTGCAGGTGATGGAGTCGGAAGATGGAACGAAAAAATATCTTTTCAAAACCGAAGGAGGACATTTTATCGAAACTGTTTATATTCCCGAAGACGACCGTGCCACGCTTTGTGTATCGTCGCAAGTGGGCTGTAAAATGGGTTGTACATTTTGCATGACCGGCAAACAAGGTTTTATTGCACAACTGAGTCCTACCGAAATTATGAACCAAATTTTATCCATTCCCGAAGCCGAAACGCTTACCAACCTTGTTTTTATGGGCATGGGCGAACCTTTCGATAACACTTTGCCTATGCTTCGGTCGTTGGAAATTCTGACATCCGATTATGGTTATGGTTGGAGTCCGCGCCGCATCACGGTTTCGTCTATCGGATTAATTCCGGACATGAAAGTTTTTCTCGAAAAAACAAATTGCCATCTGGCAATTAGTTTGCATACACCGTTTTCAACTGACCGTTTACTGCTAATGCCCATCGAAAAGACCTATCCCATCAGTAAAGTAATCGAAGAACTTCGCAAATTCGATTTTAGTAAACAACGTCGTGTTTCATTTGAGTATATTTTATTCGAAGGCATTAACGATACCATGCGACATGCGGTGGAATTGGTGAAAATATTAAAAGGAATCGATTGCCGAGTGAATTTAATTCGTTATCACGCCATTCCCGAAGTCGATTTAAAAGGCTCGGGAACTGAGAAAATTACTTTTTTCCGAGATTATCTAACTAACAACGGCGTAACTTCTACCATTCGTCGTTCGCGTGGCGAAGATATTTTTGCTGCCTGCGGCATGTTGACGACACTCGAAAAAGAAAAAGGATAAAATGTAAGTATCAAATTAATGTTTAGTTAATTGCGAAAATACATACTTACGGGTTTTGAAATGATGAAATACAGTTTATATACTATCCTGATTTTTGTTTTGCTTGTTTTTGGTGCAAAGCAAACTTTGGGTGCACAAAAAAATGTTGAGGGTCAAATAGCCGATTCACTGACAAAAATTGCCAATCTTTATACCTATATTGGTAAAGTGAAAGTGACGGCTTATTCGATAAATGAAAAATCCAATAAAATTCATATAACTGCCGAGAATAAAATGGCAAATATGCCATTTCGGGAGGATAATGTGAAGCGAATATATGCTGCAATTCGAAAAATATTACCTATTAAACTGGCAGCTTTTTCAGTTGCATGTCAAGTCGAAAATAAAAATATCGAGGAATTAATTCCAAATTTTTATCGTTCTGAAAACCCCGATGCAACACGCCAATTTAAAGTACCATCTCTTACACCGCCTTTATTGTCAAATCTTTCGCGTCCATACCCAGTTGATAAAGGATTGAAAAATCGACATATTGCACTCTGGCAAAGTCATGGCTGGTATTACGACCAGAAAAAAGTGCGTTGGGAATGGCAGCGTGCCCGCGTTTTTCAAATTGTTGAAGATTTATATACACAATCTTACGTTTTGCCATTTTTGGTTCCCATGCTGCAAAATGCCGGAGCGAATGTATTGATTCCCCGCGAACGCGATACACAAATTCATGAAGTGATAGTGGACAATGATGCAAAAGACCGTAAATCGCATTACAGGGAACATGCAGATAGAAAAAACTGGAAAAAGGGAGACGAAAAAGGTTTTGCAAACACACAAAAAAGCTATCTTCAGTACGAAAATCCATTTACTTTCGGAACTTATCGGATGATTCAAACCATTTCCGATAAAGATGAGTCAAGTACAACGGAGTGGATACCCAATATTCCCGAAGCTGGATCTTATGCCGTTTATATATCTTACAAAACCTTGATAAACAGCGTTTCTGCAGCTCAATATACTGTGTTTCACAAAGGCGGAAAAACAGAATTTTCGGTCAATCAAACCATGAATGGAGGAACCTGGCTTTATCTCGGACATTTCTATTTCGATAAAGGAAGGAACAATCAGGGAAAAGTGGTTTTATCTAATATCAGCTCCGAAGATGGAAAAGTGATAACAGCCGATGCCGTAAAGTTCGGAGGAGGAATGGGAAATATTGCCCGAAACCCAAACGAAGCAGGTTCTACTCCAAATCTGAAAAGTTCCGATAGCCTGACTGTTTCAAATGATTTAAAATTACCAACCATCATTTATGAACCCGAAACCAGCGGATATCCTCGCTTTACCGAGGCTGCCCGTTACTGGTTGCAGTGGGCAGGTATTCCCGACAGTATTTACAGCAGAAATCATGGACAAAATGATTACACCGATGATTTTCAATCGCGCGGTTTTTGGGTAAATTACCTGATTGGTGGCTCAGTTGTTGCGCCAAACACAAAAGGATTAGGCGTTCCGATTGATTTGGCTTTGGCTTTTCATACCGATGCGGGTACATCTTTTAACGATTCAATTGTTGGCACATTGGGAATCAGCACCATACAAAACTCTGATGGAATAACTGTTTTTCAGAATGGAATTTCACGCTGGGCTTCGCGCGACTTGTCTGACATCGTTCAAACACAAATTGTAAACGATATCCGATCGGTTTATGCTCCCGAATGGACACGCCGTGGACTCTGGAACAAATCGTACAGCGAAGCACGCGTTCCTGAAGTTCCAACCATGTTACTGGAATTACTATCGCACCAAAATTTTGCAGATATGCGTTATGGACTTGATCCTCGTTTTCGGTTTACAGTCGGTCGGTCGGTTTACAAAGGAATGCTGAAATATCTTTCGTCGGCAAATCAACAGGAATATGTGGTTCAACCACTTCCGGTTGAACAATTCAGTTGCCGTTTTGTAGAAAAAAACAAGGTAGAACTTCATTGGGTGGCTGTGAACGATAGCCTTGAACCCACAGCAAATGCCGATAACTATGTTATTTACACCCGTTTTGACGAAGGTGGATTCGATAATGGTGTTTTGGTAAATACCAATCGGATGACCTTGGATATTCAAGCCGGAAAAGTTTACAGTTTTAAAGTAACAGCTGTGAACAAAGGTGGTGAAAGTTTTCCATCACAAATACTGGCTGCCTATCGCTGTCCCAACGAAAAAGGCGAAGTATTGATAGTGAATGGTTTCGACAGGATAAGTGCTCCTGCAAGTTTCAAATTGGACAGTGCTTATGCCGGTTTTTTAAACGATGAAGATGCAGGCGTTCCATATATTTCGGATATTAGCTTTATTGGTAAACAGTACGAATTCAAACGAAATAAACCATGGGTAGATGATGATGCACCCGGATTTGGTGCCAGTCATGCCAATTACGAGACAAAAGTTATTGCTGGAAACAGTTTCGATTATCCATATCTTCATGGAAAAGCGGTAAAATCTGCCGGTTTTTCGTTCGTTTCGTGCAGCAATATGGCTGTGATACGTGGAGATGTAGATTTGAATCAATATAAAATGGTAGATTTGATTTTTGGAAAACAAAAACAAACATACGTTGGAAATGGTCAAAAAGCACCCGAATTCAAAACTTTTCCATTAGCTTTGCAGCAATTAATTAATACCTATTGTCAGAAAGGTGGAAACCTGTTGTTAAGCGGTGCATTTATTGCTTCCGATATATGTGAAGGAGAACATCCATACCAAAACGATCGGCTGTTTATCGAAAATGTATTGAAATATAAGTTTCGCACAGCCAAGGCTAGCGTTAGTGGAAATGTGAAAGTGGTTGGATCGCCTTTTAAAATATTTAAAAAAGCTGATTTTGTTTATTTCGATCAACCCAATGACATGTTGTATTATGTTGAATCGCCGGATGCGATTGAACCGGTTGGTGAAGGTGGTCACACCATTTGCCGATATGCCGAAAATAATTTAAGTGCAGGAATAGCCTATTCAGGAATATATAAAACTTGTGCTTTTGGCTTTCCGTTCGAAACCATTCAATCCGAAAAAGATAGGGCAAAATTAATGGAAGAAATTTTGACTTTTTTTTCTACGACAACAGAATTAATTCTGAGAAAATAGTTTTCACACTTAAAGTGCTGAATTAAGATATCCGAATGAAAACAAGATGAATGGATAACAAAAAATGGGAAAATTTACAATCTGGTTGTAACTTCAAGTCCCTGCCATTTGTCCCGTTTTATCTGGAGTGGATTTAGGGGTAATTAATTTGATGTGTTGCCCGCCCCAAGTCCCTAAAGGGGTTGTTAATTACCAACATCAATCATAAACTTTTTATTTTAGTGAAGTAGAATTTAACATAAAAACAGTAAATATATGGAAGCAGACAAAATAATTATCGGAATTACACATGGTGATATTAACGGTATTGGATATGAAGTGATGCTGAAAGCAATGTCGGATTCACGCATGTTGGAAACTTTTGTGCCGGTTATTTACGGTTCGCCAAAAGTTGCAGCTTTTCATCGCAAGCATCTGGATATTCAGGGTTTGAATTTGAATATTGTAAACTCAATTTCGGAAATCAATCCCAAGCGGGTAAATATCATTAATTGTGTGGACGATGATATAAAAGTAGAATTGGGAGTAAGTACCGAAGAAGCAGGTAAAGCTTCTCTGGCAGCGCTGGAACAAGCCACAGAGGACTTAAAAAACGGTGCGATTCAGGCATTGGTTACTGCTCCAATCAACAAAAAGAATATCCAATCGGCAGCTTTTCATTTTCCCGGACATACTGAATACCTGGAAAAAAAGTTTGGAACCGGTACGCCGGCTTTGATGATGTTGATAAACGATGTAATGCGGGTGGCTGTGGTTACCGGTCATGTACCGGTAAAAGATATTTCTATTGCCATTACTGAGCAATTAATTCTGGATAAACTGATTGTATTGAACAATTCGCTGAAAACAGATTTTTCAATTGTGCGTCCACGCATTGCCATATTGGGATTGAATCCACATGCCGGCGACGAAGGTGTGATAGGTGACGAAGAACAACTGGTGATTATTCCGGCAATGAAACAAGCCGAAAAACTTGGTATTATTTGTGTGGGACCATATCCTGCCGACGGATTCTTTGGTTCAGGAAATTTTGATAAATTTGACGCTGTTTTAGCCATGTATCACGATCAGGGATTGATTCCGTTTAAAACTGTTTCGATGGATAGTGGCGTGAATTTTACTGCAGGCTTACCTGTTATCCGAACTTCGCCCGATCACGGAACAGCTTATGATATTGCCGGACAGAATATTGCCTCGGAGGAATCAATCCGTCAGGCTTTATATCTGGCTTATGATATTTATCAAAACCGTAACTGGAACAAAGAAATCAGTGCCAATCCACTGAAAACTGAACTACGGGTTGAACGTGGAAGCAGAGTGGAATAAGTGATTGATATTGTGTAAAAAAAATACGATGCGTTGAACATCGTATTCTTTTTGTTTCCAAATTTAAGAATCAAAGCAAAGAATCAGAATTGAGAACGTCTTTTTCAATATCTAAAAAATATTTATACGTTCCCACCCTAAGTTCGGCACAAGCATCGTAATCGCAAACTATAATACCTTTGGGGTGTAATTGCAGCGCACTAATGGTCCATATATGTGAAATTGGTTCTTCCACTGCATGTCGCAAAGCACGGGCTTTGTTATGTCCGTTTACAATTATCAATACTTCTTTGGCATCGAGTATTGTCCCAACACCTACTGTAAGTGACATTTTTGGTACTTTGTTCACATCATTATCGAAAAAACGCGAATTAGCAATAATAGTATCGGTGGTGAGCGATTTTTGTCGTGTGCGCGAAACCAATGAAGATGCCGGTTCATTAAAAGCGATATGTCCGTCGGCACCAATACCACCTAAAAATAAATCAATTCCACCTACGGCGACAATTTTTGTTTCGTAATCAGCACATTCTGCATCTAAATCCTCAGCATTTCCATTCAAAATATTCACATTCTCGGTCTTAATATCAATTTGACTGAAAAAATTAATCCACATAAAAGTGTAATAACTTTGTTCATGTTGCTGTGGAATTCCAACGTATTCGTCCATATTGAAGGTGATGACATTTTTGAACGATACAACGCCTTTTTTATTCATTTCAATCAAATGAATATATATACCAAGTGGCGATGAGCCCGTGGGTAAACCCAAAACAAATGGTTTCTTTGCAGTTGGATTGGCTTTATTTATTTTTGCTGCAATATAATTGGCAGCCCATTTTGCTGCATTTTGATAATCAGGTTGAATGATAAGTCTCATACAATATTTAGTTTTATTGAAATCTGTTTTAGCTCAATATGCCGATTGAAATTGTTCCAGGAATCGAACATTGTTCTCAGAAAACATGCGTAAATCTTTTACCTGATACTTCAGATTAGTGATGCGCTCCACTCCCATTCCGAAAGCATAACCCGAATATATTTTTGAATCTATCCCGCAGTTTTCGAGCACATTAGGATCTACCATACCACAACCGAGTATTTCGACCCAGCCGGTATGTTTGCAAAATGGACAACCTTTTCCGCCACACAAATTACACGAAATATCCATTTCGGCACTTGGTTCGGTAAATGGAAAATAAGAGGGACGTAAGCGAATCTGTGTATCGGCTCCAAACATTTCTTTGGCAAAATACATCAATGCTTGTTTTAAATCGGCAAACGAAACGTCCTTATCGATATAAAGTCCTTCGACCTGATGGAAAAAGCAATGAGCACGATACGAAATGGCTTCGTTGCGATAAACACGACCGGGAAATAACTTGCGGATTGGTGGTTTTTGTTGAACCATGATATGCGACTGAACAGACGAAGTATGTGTACGAAGCAAAACATCCGGATTTTGTTCGATAAAAAAGGTATCCTGCATATCGCGAGCAGGATGTTCGGGTGCAAAGTTCAGTGCCCCAAACACATGCCAGTCATCTTCAATTTCCGGACCTTCGGCAATGGTGAATCCAATACGTGAAAATATTTCGATAATTTCATGTTTTACCAACGAAAGTGGATGGCGGGTTCCCAGTTTAATCGGATCGGCACTGCGTGTCAAATCGGTTTTTTGTTCTGTATCGGTCGAGCCATTGAATGTTTCTTTCAGCTCGTTGATTTTATCCTGAGCTGCATTTTTCAATTCGTTCAACAATTGACCAATTTCGCGCTTTTCTTCGTTAGCCACATTTCTGAAATCATTGAAAAGTGCCGAAACTTCTCCTTTTTTGCTCAGATATTTTATACGAAGCGATTCTAATTCATCTGGATTGGCTGCTACAAGTTGGTTGACTTCTTCCAACAATTGATTGATACGATTTTTCATTTTAATTTCGCGATAATTTTTTTATGCTAATTAGCCATTATATATGTTTTTTAATAACTTTTTTTGGCATATTTGTTTGTTAATTGGCTTACAAAAGTAATCATTTTTCATCAAAAATCAGGTACTATAAAAAAAATGACTCCAAAACATTTTTTTGTCTAAATTTTACCTTATATTTGTAACACACAAACTGAAATAATATGCCGATTAAAAACATTCTACACTTTATTAACGAACTGAAAATCAACAATAATCGTGAATGGTTTACCAACAATAAATCATGGTACAATCAGGTTCGTTTGGAATTTGAGCAATTAAGCAGGGATTTAATTACAGAAATTTCAAAATTTGACCAAGAAATTAAGAACCTGGAAGTAAAAGATTGCGTTTTCCGTATCTATCGCGACACCCGTTTTTCGCACGACAAAACACCTTACAAAACTCATTTTGGAGTATTTATTGCCTCTGCCGGTGGACGAAAAAGTCAACGGGCAGGCTATTATTTACATCTCGATCCTGATGGATGTTTTGTGGCAATGGGTGTCTGGTGTCCTGAACCAAATTTATTAAAATCATTACGTCAAAGTGTTTTCGACAATATTGATGAGTTGAATGAAATTCGTTTCAATGCTGACTTTTCACGTTATTTCACCTCCTTTTTCGAAGAAGATAAACTCAAAAACGTACCGAGTGGTTTTCCCAAGGATTTTCCGGATGCTGAATTACTCAAACTGAAACACTATTTGGTGGAATATAAATTAGACGAACATATACTATTTGATGAAAATTTTGTTCCAAAACTTGTTGGGATTTTGAAACAAGCTTATCCTTTTAATAAATTTCTAAATTTTACGGTTGACGAAGTGAGTGGGAAGTAATATTTCGAATATATAGAATGAAAGAATGTAGAATGTAAAATGAAGATTGAAAAATGAAGAGTCAGGACAGAATATGCTGTAGATTAATTATTTACAAGAATATTATTCCTTCTTAGATAGTAAATGGTTAAATAGTAAATAAAATGATTTTAGACACTTTAAAAAACAGTGAATTGTATGAATCAATTCACCCACAATTTAAACAAGCATTCGATTTTCTACATAAAACTGATTTAGTAGCACTTCCACTTGGAAAACACGAGTTGGACGGTTCGGATTTATACGTCAATGTGGTGGAAATTAATGGTAATTCGGTCGAAGAAGCACGTATGGAATCCCACAAACGGTATATCGACATTCAGGTTCCGATTAGTGCCCCAGAAACAATGGGATGGATGCCTGTTGACAAACTTAAAGTAGTCACTGAACCGTACAATACCGAAAAGGATGTTGCATTTTTTGCTGATAAAACTCCCAATTTGATTCATGTTGATACATTTTCATTTGCCATTTTTTTTCCATCCGATGGTCATCAACCAGGTATTGCCGAATGTGTAGTTAAAAAACTAATTATCAAAGTGTTGGTATAAGTTTTTTTTTTGAAAAATCATTTTCATCACCAATTACTTTAGTAGATTTCATTTGATGTTAAAAAATCTTGGGTACCTTAAAAAAATAAAATTATGAAAGATCTTGCAATTATTAAATCAGATCCTTGGCTTGCACCTTATACCGATGCGATTAATGGACGTTACGAGTATTTTGAGAGTATTGAAAAAAAGTTAGTAGTCGAAGGTCAAAGTTTATCCGATTTTGCCTCCGGGTATTTATATTTCGGTTTGCACCATTTATCAGATGGATGGGTTTTCAGGGAATGGGCACCAAATGCCACAGCAATTTTTCTGATAGGTGATTTTAACAACTGGCAGCGCCGGAGCGATTATCAACTCAAGAAAATGCAAAATGGAATCTGGGAAATTCGTCTTCCTGATTTTGCCATGACACATTCCCAACTATATAAACTATTGGTGGAATGGGATGGTGGCAGTGGCGAACGCATACCGGCATGGGCTCGTAGGGTTGTACAAGATAATGAAACCAAAATTTTCAGTGCACAAGTTTGGAGTGCTTTTCAACCTTATGTTTTTAAACATTCCAAATTTATACCCCAAACAAATCCGCTACTTATCTACGAATGCCACATTGGTATGTCGAGTAGCGAAGAAAAGGTGTCCACTTACGAAGAATTTCGCACAACAATATTACCACGAATTGCCAAAGATGGTTATAATTGTATTCAGATAATGGCTATTCAGGAACATCCGTATTATGGTTCTTTCGGATACCATGTTTCCAGTTTTTTTGCCGCTTCATCTCGGTTTGGCACACCCGAAGAACTCAAACATTTGATTGACGATGCGCACGGATTGGGCATTGCAGTTATTATGGATATTGTTCATTCTCATGCTGTTCGCAACGAAATTGAAGGTTTAGGTCGATTCGACGGAACACCATATCAGTATTTCCATGGTGGAGAACGCCGCGAACATCCTGCTTGGGATTCGCTTTGTTTCGATTATGCCAAACCCTCAGTATTGCATTTTTTACTTTCTAATTGCAAATTTTGGCTTGAGGAATACCATTTCGATGGCTATCGTTTCGATGGGGTAACTTCCATGTTATATCGCAGTCATGGTCTTGGTGAAGAGTTCAATGGCTACGAATCGTATTACAATATGAATCAGGACGGCGATGCAATTTGTTACCTCACGTTGGCAAATAAGTTGATTCACGAAGTAAATCCAAATGCCATAACCGTGGCCGAAGAAGTAAGTGGAATGGCCGGTCTTGCAACAAAAGTTGAAGATGGCGGTATCGGATTTGATTTTCGCATGGCTATGGGAATTCCTGATTTCTGGATTAAGATGATCAAAGAAGTAAAAGACGAAGATTGGAAAGTGGGTCGCATTTATTGGGAATTGACCAACCGACGCGCCGACGAAAAAACTATCAGTTATGCCGAAAGTCACGATCAGGCTTTGGTGGGCGATAAAACTATAATTTTCCGCTTAATTGATGCCGAAATGTATTGGCACATGCAGCGGGGCGATAGTACGCTAATGGTGGACAGAGGTGTGGCATTGCACAAAATGATTCGTCTGATTACAGCTACAACCATTAATGGTGGTTATTTGAATTTTATGGGCAATGAATTCGGACATCCGGAATGGATCGATTTTCCACGCGAAGGAAACGGATGGTCGCATAAATATGCCAGACGTCAATGGGAATTGGTTGATAATCCAAAAAACCTTTATAACGCACTTGGTTTATTCGACAACGCCATGATAGGGTTGATTAATTCCGTACCACAGTTCAATGAATCGTCAATACAACAACTTTGGGACAAAGAAGATGATCAGGTATTGGCTTATCAACGCGATGATTTAATTTTTGTGTTTAACTTCAACGGCTCACAATCATTTACCGATTATGGAATTTTGGTTGAAAAAGGAGAATACAAAATAATACTCAATACAGATGAAACACAGTTTGGTGGTTTCAACCTCATTGACGAAAGCGTCACCCATATTACTTCCCGAACACCTAAAGGAACTTTGGGAAAAGAGTGGCTAAAACTTTATATACCGGCACGTACAGCTTTTGTATTGAAAAAACAATAAAGAATTTGAAAAGCGGCGGATGTAGAATTCGCCGCTTTTTTATCATGCTGAAAATCCTTGTTTTTTTTATTTTCAAAAAAACAATTGGTTGTTCAATTGTACTTAACGATTGGATAATTCCAAATAATAACAATACTATCATTATTTTTTTATGAACAAACTTTTTATTTTGATGCTTTCACTCTGCCTGATTACAGGAGTTAAAGCCGACGAAGGCTTATGGATGCTTCCCTTAATTGAAAAATTAAATATCCAAAAAATGAATGGCTTGGGCTTAACGCTTACCGACGAAGAAATTTATAGTAACCAACAGGTAAGTCTGAAAGATGCTGTCATCATTTTCGGAAATGGATGTACCGGCGTTATGGTATCAAAACAAGGGTTGTTATTTACCAATCACCATTGCGGATTCGATGCCATTCAGAAACAGAGTACAGTTGAACATAATTATCTTAAAAATGGATTTACAGCAGAAAAAATGACTGACGAAATTCTATGTCCTGATCTTACAGTGAAGTTTCTGGTGCGGGTTGAAGATGTGACTGAGCGCATTATATCACAATTGCCCGACAATTTATCGGGTAAAGCACGAAGTGACAAACAAGATTCTTTAGCCAAGCAAATTCAAAAGGAAGCCGAGAAAGACACGCAATATTCTGCCAAAGTAAAACCGTTATATTCAGGGAATGAGTATTATTTATTTGTTTACCAGGAATTTACCGACATTCGTTTGGCTTATACACCTCCTACATCCATTGGAAAATTTGGTGGCGATTCCGACAACTGGATGTGGCCACGCCATACTGGTGATTTTTCGGTTTTTCGGGTCTTTTGTGCTCCGGATGGCAAACCTGCAAAATACGCCAAAGAAAATGTACCATATTCGCCCAAACGTTTTGCAACAATATCAAATAATGGTTATAAAACAGGTGATTATAGTATGATTTTAGGATATCCGGGTAGTACCAACAGAAATTTAACTTCATGGGGAATTATCAACCTAATGAAATCCGTTAACCAATCACGGATTGATGTTCGTGTTGCAAAACAAGATATCTGGCGTTCGTTTATGCGAGCCGACGAAGCCATAAATATTGCTTATGCCAGCAAATATGCCCGCAGTTCCAATTATTGGAAAAATAGTATTGGAATGAATAAAGCCATTGCCAAATTAGGCATTATAGAACGTAAACAAGCTGAAGAAAAAGCCTTTGAAGTATGGGTAAATACTACACCCGAACGGAAGGCAAAATTTAAAAACGTACTATCTACCATCGAAGATAATTATAACAAAATTTATCCCTATGGAAGAGCTTTGAATTATTTGCTGGAATCACTTTCAACCGGCATCGAGATACCACGAATTGCTGCAGATGTTGAAGAATTGGCAAATAAACATCTTCCTATTGACTCCCTGATTTCAAAAATTGCTGAGTTGTACAAAAGCTATTACCCCAAAGTAGATGAAGCTACCCTGGTGGCAATGTTGGATGTGTACAAAAAATCGGTAGAAGCCGATGCCTTGCCAGAAACATATAATTTTATTAAAAAGAAGTTTAAAGGGGATTTCGCCCGATACGCAAAGTACCTTTTCGAGAAATCTTCCTTTTCTTCGTTAGAAAAAATAAGTAAAATGCTCAGAAATAATAAAACTGACTTTTCATCTGATGAGGCTATCATTTTTGGGAAAGAAATAAAGAAAACGATGGATGCTTTGAAAAGTAATGAATACAATAATGCAAACGAAAAAATTAAAGATGCGGAACGCTTATACGAAGCCGGTATTAAGGAAATGAGCCATGAAAAAGGCGAAGCATTATATCCGGATGCAAACTTTACCATGCGCCTGACTTATGGCACAATAGGTGGGTATAAACCCTGTGATGCTATGGACTACAAGTATTACACTACCACAAAAGGAATTCTCGAAAAAGAAATCGCCGGTGATGCAGAATTCAGTGTTGCCCTTGAACTAAAAAAAGCAATCAACGATAACAATTATGGAGCTTATCTCGATCAAAAAACAGGAGAAATGCACGTGGCTTTCCTCAGCAATAACGACATCACAGGTGGTAATTCGGGAAGTCCTATCTTCAATTCCGGTGGCGAATTGATTGGATTGGCGTTCGATGGAAACTGGGAAGCAATGAGTGGAGATATTGTTTTTGAACCTGATTTACAACGAACTATAAATGTAGATATTCGTTACGTACTGTTTGTAATGGACAAAATTGGTGGAGCAAAACGACTGATAAATGAACTTAAGGTGAAACAATAAACAGTTGAAAACATCTGTCAAATTGAACACGCAATATATACTTCAATAAAAAGGAAAGCTCTCCTGACTTTGACAATGCGCCACCCTAAAAATTTTTCCAGAAATTTTCTTCAA
>JACDZH010000407.1 GCA_013426815.1 Paludibacter sp. | reverse complement strand
CTCTGTCAAGAACTTTTTTTAAAAAATACAAAATAAATTCAGCTGAATAGTTACATAATTTCAAGTAATTTTTCCGGGATCATCGTAACGACCTCTTGTTGTTTGGTTTGGTGTGGAATTCCGTGTGGAATTCCACTGACAGTACATACAACCCGCCTCTCGCTGCGGATAACCGGGGACAGTGAGGCGGGAGGGCATCTGACCTCACCTTGCCGTCTCTGCCCGGTCCCTTACCACTTGAAATAGCGCCCGGTTTCTTCCTTGACCACCTTGGACAGCAGCAGCAGCCCGATGATATTGGGGATGGCCATCATTCCATTCATAAGGTCGGAGAAATTCCAGACGAATTCCAGCTTCATCATCGCCCCCACAATCACCACCGCCACAAAGACCACCCGGTAGGGGGCAATGGCGCCCCGGCCCGCAAGGTACTCGATGGCCTTTTCCCCATAATAATTCCAGCCGATCAGGGTGGAGTAGGCAAAAAGCGCCGTGGCCACGGCAACGATCACCACCCCGCTCTGTCCCAGGGTCTCGCCGAAACTGGCGCTGGTCAATTGCCCGGGGGCAACGCCTTCCAGCCAGGCGTGACTGGTGAGGATCACCATGGCGGTCATGGTGCAGACCACCAGGGTGTCGATGAAGGTCTGGGTCATACTCACCAGGGCCTGTTTGACCGGATCACGAGTCCGGGCGGCAGCGGCGGCAATGGGGGCCGAGCCCAGTCCCGATTCATTGGAAAAGACGCCGCGGGCGATGCCATAGCGCATGGAGGCGGCCACCACCGAACCGGCAAAGCCGCCGGTGGCGGCCATGGGGGTAAAGGCGTGATAGAAGATCAGGGCCAGGGCATGGGGGATTTCCCCGGCGTTTATCGCCAGCACCAGCAATGAGGCGCCGGTGTAGCCGACAATCATAAACGGCACCAGGAACGAGGTAAAGCGGGCAATGGACTTGATCCCTCCCAGAATCACCAGGCCGGTGAGGAGCATAAGGATGGTCCCGGTGAGCCAGGGCTCGACGTGAAAGGTCGATTGAAAGATGGTGGCCACGGCATTGGCCTGTGTCATATTGCCGATGCCGAAGGTGGCCAGGGCAGTGAACAGGGCAAAGAGCCACCCCAGCTTGGGCAGGCCGGCACCTTTGGCCAGATAATACATGGGGCCGCCCCGCATGCCGTGCTCCCCCTTCTCCCGGTACTTCACCGCCAGCACCGCTTCCGCGTACTTGGTGGCCATCCCCACCAGCCCGGTCATCCACATCCAGAACACCGCGCCCGGCCCGCCAAGGCTGATGGCGGTGGCGACGCCGACAATATTGCCGATCCCCACCGTGGCCGCCAGGGCCGTCATCAGCGCCGCGAAATGGCTGATATCCCCGTCGCTTCCATGCTCTTTATGCCAGATCAGACGCAGGGCGTGGGGCAGGGCACGAAACTGCATGCCGCGCAGAATCACCGTCAGGTAGAGACCGGTTCCCACCAGCAGTGCCAGCATGGGAGGCCCCCAGATCCATCCCGACAGGGTGGAAATTACCAATTCTATGGAATTCATCGATACCTCGCCTCCATGGTTCACGTTATTAAGCTATGAGGACACCCCGCCTTCAGCTCTTCAGATACTGCCCAATGGAGGTGGCAATGGTCTGGAATATCTGCACAAATTGCTCTTCATCACGCTCCAGCAGGGTAATGCGAAAGCCCTGCAACTCGGTGGCAAAGGAGC
>JACDZH010000406.1 GCA_013426815.1 Paludibacter sp. | reverse complement strand
TGCAAAGTAACTAATTTTATTTCAATTAATTACAACTTATATAATGTCTAATATAATGACAATGTCAAAAAATTCATATTCACCTGCTTCCAACCGTTATTCCAATTCAGTTGGTTATCAACCCTGTGGACAAAGCGGTTTACAACTTCCACGCATTTCATTGGGTTTATGGCATAATTTTGGTGAAGTTGACGATGCAAGTGAAGCAGTAAATATGATTCAATTTGCGTTCGATCACGGAATTACACATTTTGTTTTAGCAAATAATTATGGATCACCTTATGGAAGCGCCGAGAAAAATTTTGGGAAAATACTTAAATCAAATTTCTCATCTTATCGCGATGAAATGGTCATCAGCACCAAAGCAGGTCATGAAATGTGGGATGGTCCGTATGGTGATGGTGGTTCACGAAAATATCTGATAACGAGTTTGAACCAAAGTTTAAAACAGATGGATTTGGACTATGTAGATATTTTTATTCACATCGTTATGATCCCAACACACCAATGGAAGAAACCATGGGTGCACTTTCGGATATGGTGAAACAAGGAAAAGCTTTGTACGTTGGTATTTCAAAATACCCCGAAAATAAAGCCTACGAAGCTTATCGCATTTTAAGAGAAAACGGCACACCTTGTCAAATTAATCAAGACAAATACAATATTTTCACTCGTCAATTTGAACATAGTGTTTTACCTTTAGCTCAGGAAAATGGAGTCGGTTTTATTGCTTTTTCGCCATTGGCGCAAGGTATGCTAAGTGATAAATACCTAAATGGTATTCCCGATAATTCAAGAGCTGCTCACAGTTATGGATTTTTACAAAGAAACCAACTTACTCACGAAATGATAACGAAAATTTCAAAACTGAATGATATTGCTTCACAACGTGGACAAACATTGGCACAAATGGCGCTGGCCTGGTGTTTACACCGTCCGCAGGTAAATTCAATAATTGTTGGTACTAGTACTGTTAAACAATTGCAAGACAATATTGATGCACTTAAAAATATCAAATTTACAGATGACGAATTGTGGCGGATAGGCGAATTAGGTTAAATACAATTTGATGATATAACAATTTGAAGATAAAACAATTCGAAGATAAAACAATTTGAAGATATACTAATTTGAAGATATACTAATTTGAAGATTTGAAGATAAAACAATTCGAAATTTGGAAATTTTTTTAAATAGAATTTTGTAATAACAGCAACAAAATGAAAACAATTAAATATTATCTTTTATGCTTTATTATTCTGTTATTAACAGCAGGGTGCAAAGATAATATTCAATCGTCAATTCCAAATTTTCCGGTCAATCTGGAATTGAATCTCTTATCAACCTATCCAACTTTTAAGAATTCGGTAAATCAATGTTTGCTTTTTGAAAAAAAAGATGGATTACCTGAAAATTTTTATATCGGGTATGGTGGTATATTGGTATGTACAGGAATGAATTTTGATGCCAGTGGCAATATTATTTACTATGCTTTTGATATGGCTTGTCCCTATGAAGTGAAACAGACAGTTAGAGTTTATCCTAATGGTTCAGGTGATGTTAAATGCAAAACTTGCGGATCTGTTTTTGATATCAAATTTGGCAATGGTAACCCAACCTCAGGACCTGCAAAGGAAATGTTGAAAAGCTATCAAACTAGTTTGGGAGGTGAACTGCTTTATATTACACCTAAATAGTGTCTGCTTAAAAACATCAAACCTATTGTTAATCAATATTATATCAT
>JACDZH010000057.1 GCA_013426815.1 Paludibacter sp. | reverse complement strand
TTTGCTGCAAAGATAATAAATATATACGTTATATCATAATTAACATAACACTAGTGTTATGTTAGGTTTAAAATGGAGTAATGAAATGAACATAATACATTGATTCATTTCATTGTAAAATTCTTAAATTTTCGTGTTTTTATATTAACTTTTCACTACTTTTTACAAAAATCCCAATTCCAATTGTGCTTCTTCGCTCATCATATCTTTATCCCAGGCAGGTTCAAAAACAATTTCAACATCTACACTTTTAACACCTTCAACACTTCCAACTTTCATACGCACATCCTCTACAATAAAATCAACAGCCGGACAACTCGGAGCAGTTAATGTCATATCAATTGTTAAATGTCCATCTTCTTTTAAGTCAATTTTATAAATCAATCCCAAATCGTAAATGTTTACCGGAATTTCGGGATCGAATACCGTTTTAAGCATACGAACAATATTCTCTTCAATTTCTAAAAATTCATTCATAATTCATTATCTCTTAATATTATTTCAATTCTCTATTTCTTAAACAAGTTAATGGTTCAAAATGTTGCAATCAACAAAACTATTCTACCGTTTTGATAATCAGTTCTTCTAATTGTGAGTGTGAAGCTGTTAATTTCCCATCGATTACCACAACTGTTTCAACCTTAGCTTTTAAACAAACCTTATTGTCCTCTTTCCTGAAAATGGTTTGATGAAAAACATATTTAATTCCATCCTTGCGCACGTAGAGTTTTGAAATAAATTCGTCACCGGATCGGAGTGGTGTTTTATATGCCATTTCGAAACGTGCTACCACAGCATCAACACCTTGTTGATGCAATAAATCAAAACTTACATTGTTTGCCAATAAATACTCGTGCCTTGTATGTTCTAAATAATTCTGATAGACCGAATTATTTACAATTCCCTGTAAATCACATTCGTAATCGTGTACTTTAAACTCTAATTCGTATTTGAACATAAAAAAAAGATTTGAAAATTTGAAATTTGAAGATTAAGGAAAATTATTTAAACTCTTAAATATTATTTTTTCCTTATTACTGTCAATCCGTCACGCAATGGTAACATCACTTTTTCCACGCGCATATCAGCTGCAACAAAATAATTAAAAAGCTTTATTTCAATGGTTTGTCTGTCATTTTGTTCAACTGGTTTCAGTACTTTACCATCCCACAAAGTATTATCAGCAAAAATAAAACCACCTGAGCGTAATTTTGGTAAAACTGCCTCATAATAAGCCAGATACTCACGTTTGTCAGCATCAATAAAAACCAAATCGAAAATCTCATCCAGCTTTACTATTTCTGTAAGCGCATTACCAATATGTAACTTAATTTTGTGTCCATGTTCCGAACCTTTAAAATTTTGGATAATAAAATCTTCCAATTCGTCATCACATTCTATGGTATGTAAAATTCCATCATCGTCCAGTGCTTCTGCCATACATAATGCCGAATAACCGGTAAATGTGCCCAATTCCAACACAAATTTAGGTTGTATCATTTTACAAAACATAGTCAACACCCGTCCCTGAAAGTGTCCCGAAAGCATCCTCGGATTCATCATTCGCAAATGAGTTGCACGATTGACTTTCTTCAGATAATCGGGTTCTGCATCGGTATGCGAAAGAATATATTGTTCAAAATTGTCCATAAATTTTCATTTTGAAGTGTTAAAAAAGTTTTGTATAGCAACTTTTCCATCTTATTTCTTTTTTCAAACATATTTCAATACCGATAACTTTTCAACATCAAAAACCTCATTAGCAATCATTTGTAATTGTTCAGCAGTTACAGCTTCAATTCGTTTCCTGATCGTTTCCAGATTGGCAATATGTCCATATCGTAAAATACTTTTGCCCAAACTCAAAGCTAGATTTTCTTTTTGTTCGTTGGCAATAGCCATCTGTCCCATTAACTGCAATTTATACTTTTTCAGTGCATTTTCTGAAAGTGGCATTTCGCGAAGTTTCTGCAATTCTGCAAAAACCAATTGTTCGCAGCGAGTCGCATTTTCGGTATCGCAACCAAAATAAACGCTCCACATTCCTGTATCTGTAAAAGGCTGATAGTTGGATTCTACATTGTAGACCAATCCATGTTTTTCGCGAAGTGATAAATTCAACAAACTATTCATACCGGGGCCACCCAGGATATTGTTTAACAAATACATACCCATACGATTTGGGTGATATAAATGGTACGACCGATTGCCTAGCATAAAATGTACCTGATGTGTATTTTTCTCAATTTTACGACTGGAAGGAGTATAATTAGCCGGCGAAATCCTTTTGGGTTGTAAATTTTGAATATTATCGGTTTGTAAATATTTTTCTGCCCAACGAATTAATTGCTTAAAATTCAAATCGCCCAATGCGAAAAACACCATTTCTTGCAGACAATATTGTTTCGATACAAAACTTACAGCATCGGCAGTCGTGTAATGTTCTAACAACTCAGCTCTTCCTAATATATTATGACCAATGGGATAGTGTTCAAAAATCATTTCTTCAAAATCATCAAAAATCAATTCCGAAGGATTGTCATTATAAGATTGAATTTCGTCGAGAATTATTACTACCTCTTTTTCAATTTCTTTTTGTGGAAAAGTAGAATGTAACACAATATCTGAAACCAATTCCATAGCACGTTCAAGATGCTCATTCAGCACAATTGCAAATATAACTGTTTCTTCTTTGGTTGTAAAGGCATTTAATTCACCCCCAACATGTTCCAGCCGATTGATTATGTGTCCGGAGCGACGTTTTGCGGTACCTTTAAAAAGCATGTGTTCAATAAAATGTGCCATTCCCTGTTCGGAATCAGATTCGTCGCGCGAGCCGGTATTAATAACCATACCGCAATATGACACTGCTGAATAATCAGGTTTGTAAATCAGTCGAAGTCCGTTGGGAAGCGTATGGGTTTGATAGGTCATTATTTCAATTATAAAACGAAGTACAAAGGTACAATAAAATCAACAACTGCAAAAATGAAAAATGAGTTGTAAGAATTCAGATTTTCATTGGTACAAAGTCATTTATTTTGAATATATGTAAATATTTGGGTGGGCTATTCAAATGTATTAAAATGCAAAAGAGCTTGTTCTTAAACCGAACAAGCTCTTCTAATATCTTAAAAAATAACATAATAAATTAATCTTCTTCTTTTGCTTTAAACGATTCCCAAACAAAGTAAGCCAACAAACCTAATAATGCCACTAATGCAGTAATTTGTGCTCCATTACCTTCAGGGTCTTTCCATACATTTAGGTTCATAGCTTCACCATCACCAGTAAAGAATATAATAAATGCTCCAATTACACCAAACAGTGCAGCTCCGGCAATAAATCCGGATGAAATAAGTATTCCACGTTGTAAACGTGCATTGTTAAGCTTTTGGTTCTTTGTACTTTTCGAAAACCAATGATTTAATAAACCTCCAACCACAAGAGGAGTATTTAATGGAAGTGGAATAAACATACCTAGTGCAAATGCAAGTGGAGATATATTCAACCAATTAATTAAAATTGAAATAACTGCACCAATACCCAACAGTACCCAACTAACTCCTGAGCCCGACATAAGTGGCTCAATAATAGCCGCCATGGCATTTGCCTGTGGTGCTGTCATAGGTTGTGGATGAACTGGAGTTTGCACAAAGCCATAAGCTTGATTTAATATAAAAATTACTGCGCCAACGGTAGCAGCAGATACAAGAGTTCCTAAAAATTTAAAAGTCTGCTGTTTAACAGGTGTTGTACCAAGCCAGTAACCCACTTTTAAGTCGGTGATAAAACCGCCCGCCATTGATAATGCAGTACAAACTATACCACCAATAATTAAAGCACTAACCATTCCCTGCCAACCTTTTAATCCAACTGAAACCAGAATTACAGATGAAAGTATAAGCGTCATTAAAGTCATTCCCGAAACAGGGTTTGATCCAACAATGGCAATTGCATTGGCTGCAACTGTTGTAAATAGAAATGATATAACTAAAATTGTTATTAAAGCTACTACTGCTTGCAATAAGGTAATTTTAACTCCAATAATCAAGAAAATAAATACAGCAACCAATGTTAGGAAAAGTAGTAACATTACAAACGACATTTTTAAATCCTTTTGTGTTCTTTCAACTTTAACTTCCGAATGTGTTATTCCACCAATTCCAAACGCTAGTTTAAAGGCACTGCCAATTACACCGGAAGACTTTATAATTCCAATGATTCCGGCCATTGCAATGGCACCAATACCAATTGGACGAACATAAAGTTTAAAAATCTGCTCGGCTGACATAGCTGCAAAAGGATTAATTCCTCCACTCAATGTAGCTGAAAGTGATCCGATTTCATTTACTAAAGGAATTAGTACAAGCCACGACAGCAATGAACCTACTGTAATAATTAATGCATAACGCAACCCAACTAAATAACCAAAACTAAAAATAAGCGCACTTACATTGAATTTAAGTACCATTTTTACTTTATCTGCCATCATTTCTCCAACAGGCACAATTCGGGTAGTTATTTCTTCGCTCCAAAGTTTAAATGCAGAAAAACAAAAATCAAATAAACCACCAATGATACCGCTAACAATTAAAAGTTTTGCTTGACTTCCTCCTTTTTCGCCGGTCATTAAAATTTCGGTAGTGGCAGTTGCTTCCGGGAAAGGAAGTTTTCCGTGCATATCTTTTACAAAATACTTACGGAATGGAATTAAAAATAAAATTCCCAAAAATCCACCCAGTAAAGAGGAGAAAAATATTTGCCAAAAATCTACCTGAATTTCGGGGTATTTTGCCTGGAGAATATAAAGTCCCGGGATTGTAAATACTGCTCCCGCTACTATTACACCTGAAGATGCACCAATAGATTGTATAATTACATTTTGTCCTAATGAGTTTTTTTTTCGCATTGCTGCTGATACACCAACAGCAATTATTGAAATTGGTATTGCTGCTTCGAAAACTTGTCCGATTTTTAAACCTGAATATGCTGCAGCAGCAGAAAAAATAACTGCCATTAATAATCCCATTCCAAGTGACCAAATAGTAACCTCGGGGAACTTGCCTTCAGCAGGCATGACCGGTTTGTAATCTTCACCTTCTTTTAATTCACGATATGCATTTTCGGGTAATCCCGTAATTTTTTCTTCTTCCATATTTATTGATTAGTTGATTAGATGATTAGATGAATAATTAAATGCATTCTAAATCAAATTATTAACATTCTATTATTTCACATACAATATACTTGCCGATGAAGGTGCAACTGTAAAAGTAGTGTCACTTACAACTGAAATTCCATTCAATTTGACTATTCCATCGTGACAAACCACATTCCAATCTCCTTCGGGTATTCCTACTTTTACAGCTTTTCTGTTGCCATTATAAAGCACTAAAACATCTTTCCAAATTTCACCATTCACATGGTCGGTAAGTGTAAATCCTACAACATTTGGAACAAGAAAGTTAAGAAATTTCAAATGTTTATGTACCATTTCTTGAGTTGGAATACGGAATGCAGCATGATTTTTTCTAAGTGAAATCAGACCTTTATAATATTCGAAAATATCTTTGTTTGTCGTTTTGAAATTCCAGTCTATTTGATTGATAGAGTCGGGCGATTGATAAGTATTATGAATTCCTCTTTTATTCCGATATATTTCTTCACCTGCATAAATAAATGGAACACCTTGTGATGTATAAACTACTGTTTGAGCCAATTTATTGAATCGTATTAGTTCATCACCGGTAGCATCTATTGGTTTTGATTCCCGCAATTTATCAACCAAACACATATCGTCGTGACACGATACATAGTTAATAATCTGAATTGGGTTATTTACATAGGGTTCTTTGGAATAGATCAGTTTTGAATAATCCACTTGTGAATGTTGTGTTGCACCAACAACACCAAACTTTACGCACTCTTCTAAACTATCAACTCCTGAAACAAAACCCGGAATATTGGAATGCATCCAACTTCCTTTTAATGCGTCGCGGATATCATCGCTAAACACAGCAATATTATCAAGTTCTCTAGCATTCTTCTTTACAGCACGTTTCTCTTCAGCAAGTGGTGAGGCTCCAGCTGTCCAACCTTCGCCATATACAAAAATGCTTGGGTCAATTTTATCTAAGGCAGCACGAATCGCATTCATGGTTTCAATATCGTGAATACCCATTAAGTCGAATCGAAAACCGTCAACGTGATATTCTGTAGCCCAATATACTATTGATTCGATCATAAATTTACGCATCATGGCACGTTCAGAAGCAGTTTCGTTCCCACATCCCGAGGCATTCGACCAGGTACTATCAGCGTTCATTCTGTAAAAATAATTCGGAGCCAGTAAGTTAAAATGTGAATCTTTACCTGCAGATGTATGGTTGTAAACAACATCCATAATCACCCGAATACCAGTTTGGTGAAGCGATTGAACCATTTGTTTAAATTCACGAATTCTGGTAGCAGGATCGAACGGATTAGTAGAATAACTACCTTCGGGGACATTATAATTTACGGGATCGTAACCCCAATTATATTTATTTTCGTTGAGCTTAGTTTCGTCTACCGAAGCAAAATCAAACGATGGCAATAAATGAACATGTGTAATTCCCAATTCCTTCAAATGGTCAATACCAGTTGCTTCACCTGTCGAATTTTTAGTTCTATGTTCGGTAAATGCCAAAAATTTTCCCTTGTTTTTCATTCCTGAATTTGTTGAAACAGAAAAGTCCCGAACATGAACTTCGTACAACATAATGTCGGTAAAGTTCTTTAATGGTGGCTTTACATCGTTTTCCCAGCCATCAGGATTTGTTTCTGCAAAATCAATAATAGCAGCACGCTTACCATTTACTCCTATTGCTTTTACCCAAATCCCCGGTGTCTCATCCAGCCATTTTTCAGCAATTTTAACCTGAAAAGTATAAAACTTCCCCTTCAAATTTTCTTTAATTTCAAGTTTCCATGTTCCGCTTTCAGAACGTTTCATATCTTTGGTTTGGTATGCTCCTCCGTCATTACCATTATCATATAATAATAATTTGACTTCCGATGCTGTTGGTGCCCACACTCGGAACTTGGAAGATTGAGGGGAAAAAGTCAATTCTAAATCAGATCCTTCGTAAACTGGATAATCTTCAAAAGTTTCATATTTCGGAGTAGATTTGCATGAAAAAATTAAACCTAAAATCAGTAACATAATGATTGTACTATCTTTCATAAATTGACTTATTGAATTGTATGCTGGAGTAATTTAAATTATAAAATGAAATTAATTAATTAATTATGATTAATTCAAATTTCATAATCAACATATAATAACATTAATTAAAAAAATGATTATTGTAAGTTTATTGAATACCATTTCTTTTCAACAAGGCATCGATGGTAGGTTCTTGTCCACGGAAACGTTTGTAAAGTGTCATTGGATGCTCTGTTCCACCTTTCATTAATATGTTTTTTCGGAAAGAGTCCGCAGTCTTTTTATCAAAAATTCCATTTTGTGAAAACACTGAGAAGGCATCAGCATCAAGCACTTCAGCCCATTTGTAACTGTAATAACCTGCTGCATAACCACCTGAGAAAATATGACTAAAAGTTGGACTCATAGCTGTATTTGAAAGCGCCGGAAGGATTTGAGTTGCTGACATTGCCAGTTTTTCGTTGTTTATCACATCTCCAACGAACGGTTTATCGATGCTATGCCAGGCCATATCTAAATAGCCAAAACTCAATTGACGTAAACAGAAATTGGCACAATTAAAATTTTCTGATGCTTTAATTTTTTGTATCAATTCGGGAGGAATTTTTTCGCCGGTGAGGTAATTTACAGCAAATCCATCCAAAAATTCTTTTTCAGAACCCCAGTTTTCCATTATTTGCGAAGGTAGTTCCACAAAATCTCTATATACGTTTGTTCCGGAAAGTGACTCATAAGTACATTTGGTCAGCATACCATGAAGTGAATGTCCAAATTCATGTAATAAAGTTGTTACTTCATCGAAAGTTAATAATGCAGGTTTAGTATCAGTTGGTCGCGTAAAATTCATCACAATGGTAATTTGTGGTCGAATATCTGTTTTTCCATCCATTTTTTGTCCTTTAAATTCACTCATCCAGGCGCCTGCTCGTTTGCCATCGCGTGGGTGAAAATCGGTGTACAATACAGCTAAAAACTGTCCCTTCTCATCAATAACATCATAAGCATCAACTTCGGGATGATATACCGGAATCTTTGTATTCTTGGTAAACTTAATTCCATATAATTTTGTAGCTAAACCAAATACGCCTTTTTTTACATTTTCTAATTCAAAATATGGTTTTGTCATTTCGTCGCTCACCGAATATTTTTCATCCTTCAATTTTTCGGAATAAAAAGACCAATCCCAGGCTTGTAATTTAAAATATGCACCATTTTTATCAGCATAAGCTTGTACTTCAGCATATTCTTTTTCAGCAGCAGGTTTGTAAGCAATCAGCAATTTATCCAGCAAATCGTACACATTTTTCTTGTTTTCTGCCATTCGGTCAATCAATTGGTATTCGGCATAGGATTTATGTCCAAGTAAATTTGCAATCTTCAAGCGAGTATTTGTTATTTTCTTTACATTTTCGATATTGTCAAATTCTTCACCCATCATACATTTTGTTGCATTGGCCATATACAATTCACGACGTAAATCGCGATTCTCGGCATATTTCATAATGGGAACATAGCATGTTGCTTTTAAATTTAGCAACCATCCTTCTTTCCCTGCTTTTTTGGCATTGGCTGCCAACATATCAATTACATCATCCGGTAAACCTGTCAGAAGTGATCTATTGGTTATTAGTAAATTATATTTATTGGTTTCTTTCAATACATTTTGTCCGTATTGAAGCGTTAATAAACTAATTTCCTTTGACAATTCGCGATAAATGGCTTTATCTGCTTCCGACAAGTTCGCTCCATTATTGGCAAAACCTTCATAAGTTAGTTTCAACAGCATTTTTTGTTCAGCAGTCAGTTTTAGTTTGTCCTTTTGTTCATTTACGGCTTTCACACGAGCAAAAAGCTTTTCGTTCAACCTAATAGCATTTGAATGTTCGGACATCAACGGTGATATTTTTTCGGCAATTGCTTGCATATCGTCATTAGTTTCGGAACTGAGCAAATTATAGAAAGGTGAACTCACTTTGTTTAAAATCGAACCCGAAAGTTCTAGTGCTACAATTGTATTTTCAAAAGTTGGTGTTTGCGAATTATTTATTATTGCATTAACTTCCTTGGTTTGTTGTTTCATAGCTTCCTCAAATGCAGGGAAATAGTGTTCCGTTTTAATTTCATTAAAAGGAATTGTCAGATGAGGAGTTTTGTACGTTTCGAGTAGCGGGTTTCCTGCTATTGCGGTAGCAGCAACTGAAAATGCAGTCATAAGTTGAATTAATTTATTTTTTTTCATTATTGAATTGATAAGTTTATTTGTGAATAATTTATTTGATAAGTATATTTGTTATATATGGGTCTTTTAACTTTAAATTTGTATTAAAAAATACATCTTTAAATTTGAACGATAAGTGTTTTTATTTTTAATTAGTTTTTGGGTTAATTGATCATCTTAAGTGTTTAATTTCAGTTTATTAATTCCATTTGGAATATCAATTATATCTGTAATGCCGAAATTTGATGATTGAATCTGATTTTTAATTACTTGCCAATTCCACTCACGAGGAGACCAAACTTGAAAAAAATACAATTGAGTGTTCATGTAGAAAATTCCGTTTGAAGGATTGGAATAAAAAGGAATACTCTAAAATTGATTTTAAATATCTTAAAGTTGAAATACTTATATCATTATTTGGTACATAACTTATTTTCAGTTGTTTTCCTTTTTTGAATAGCCATCTCATTATTAAATATATAAGGTATTAAAGATGTTGTTAGTTCTCAATTATTTCCACCCAAATACTCAAATTTCGATTCCATCAAGCAGGCATTATTAATTTAAAAATCGGAATAGCTTACAGCAAATATATTATGACAGTTATGATAAATGGGTGTTAAAAGCGTTTTTTTACCAAATACGTTTCATAATTATATTCGTAATTGTAAAGTGTAACATCTTTCCCAAAACATAGTATCTAGTTTTGATAAGCCACCGATGTTATCAGATTATTAATATTATATTCATAATCTGTCTTTTGTGAATATTCCTAAATAGAATTCTGACTATCCCTGTTTTTAATACGCTCCGACAAAATCAGTGAGGAATTTGGTTTGTAAAAACAGATTATAAAGTTGAATTTTTTTGATAATCAATTAAGATAATCAATTAAGTTGAAACGTCAATATAATTGTTAGGTGTTTCTGTAGTCAACAAACCACCAACATACGTATAATCAATAATATAGGTAACTTTCCATACATTTTCAGTCCAAAACTGTTCAATCTGATAGCCATATTTATCAGCTTGATACTTCCAATCTGTTTGTAATTTTCTTAACCATGAATTATTATTCTTATAATTTATTTTTCTAATACTTAGTTTCTAAAACTTTTGTATAAATAATTCAACTGAAAGGTCTTATAATTATATATATTAAGTGATATGAAATAATTATTGATATGTTGTATATAATTAACGTCCAGCTAAACAGTCTTGTAATGCGTAACTAAATCCTTGTAGCTACTTACATAAAGTTCGGTAATTAATTGTTTTAAGCGTTGTAAAATACAAAATCTGAAGCAAGAGTTAAAATATTACAGTTGAAAATATTGTAAAAAGAATGTTATTGATTAATAAAAATGATGTATAAAAAATTTCCCAAAAATACATATAATTATTTAATATCACAAACATAATTATTTACAATGTAGTATAGTTTACACGCATTTACAATTTCAGTATGTTTGCTATATTTAAATTTGATCAGAAATAAATGATAAATTGGTAAAATAAATATAACAATAATTCTTCAACAGATTCAAAAGAAATGAGTTAAAAAAAATCATATCTAAGAATTAGTTTTTAAATATAAATTCAAGATTTTAAATTTCAACGTTTAAAATTTATATAACGAGGTTCACTGGGTACATAATCGTCCTTATCCCATAAAGTACTGGTTATCATTAAGTCGGCACTATATCTGTTACAGGCAATTGGAACATTGTGTATGCGGCATTGACGAAGTAACATTTGAATATCGGCTTCGTGAGGTTGCGAATTGAGGTCATCTATCAAAAATATTGCCAAGTTAATTTGTTTTCGCACAACCAATGCAGCAATTTCTGCATCACCTCCAAGTGGTCCAGAATTCATGCAAGTTATATCTACTTTTACACCTTTATCTTCCAATGCTTTTTTTATTAAACTTCCGGTAGTTCCTGTACAAATCAGTTTATGCTCCGATAACATATCGGCATTAAAAACAGCCCATTCAACCATATCTGATTTTCGTTTGTCGTGTGCTACTAAGGCAATAGTCAGTTGTTTGTTCATATTAATAATAATTTTTGTTATGCATTTTTACAAAGTTAAGCATTTTCTATTAAAACAATACTAATACACAAAAGTTCTTGTAAATTTAATACAGAGATTGGTTCATTTATAAATTTTAATTACTTTTGCAACTAAATGCAAACGTTTGCAATTACAAATTTCCGAGTTGATTGAAATGAAAAAATTAAATATCCTATTCACTTTCTTATTATCAATAAGCATTTCGGCAAAGGAAATAAAAACCGGTATAGAAGTATAACGCGACAATAAATTCAAAATACTCGAAGGAAAAAATGTGGGGCTTATTACTAATCCTACTGGTGTAGACAGAAATTTGAAATCGACAATTTATATTTTACACGAATCAACAAATGTAAAACTCGTGGCACTTTTTGGACCAGAACATGGTGTGCGTGTTGATGCTCATGCCGGTGACGATGTTGATAATATAACCGATCTAAAAACCGGACTTCCTGTATTTTCTCACTACGGAAAAACACGTATTGCCACACCCCAAATGCTAAAATTGATTGATGTGTTAGTATATGATATTCACGATATTGGTTGTCGTTCGTATACTTTTGTAAGTACATTGGGATTGGCAATGGAAGCAGCCGCCCAAAATAATATTGAATTTGTTGTTCTTGACCGTCCGAATCCACTTGGGGGGGGGGGTGAAAAAATTGAAGGAAATCTTACTGATATTCCTTTTATTTCATTTGTAAGTCAGTTTAAAATTCCATATCTTTACGGTCAAACATGCGGCGAACTTGTATTTATGCTGAACGAAGAGAAGATGCTTAAGCAAAAATGTAAGCTTACTATTGTGAAAATTAAGGGCTGACATCGAAAAATGATATGGGAAGACACTGGACTGGAATGGGTAATTGCTTCGCCACATATTCCATATAAACAATCAACCATTTTTTATCCTACCACAGGCATATTAGGTGAATTGGGTTATGTATCTATTGGTGTTGGTTATACGCTTCCATTTCAAATAGTTGGAGCACCATGTATAAAAGCAGCCGATTTAGCGAATGCTATGAATCGATTAAATTTAGAAAGATTTGAATTTAGACCCATATATTTCAAACCATATTACGCAACCTTTAAAGACGCAAATTGCGAAGGTGTACAAATTCACATCATGAATTACCGGAAAGCTAAATTATCGGATGTGCAATTTTATCTGATGAAAGAATTGAATAAACTTTATCCAGAAAAAGCCGTTTTTAAGAATGCGAACAAAGAGCGATTCAATATGTTCGATAAAGTGAGTGGCAGTGACCAAATCCGGTTATATTTTTCAGTAAATCATTCCTTTGCCAATATTAAAGATTATTGGTACAAAGATGTGGATAATTACCGGAAATTGTCAAAAAAATATTATTTATATAAGTAAATTTGCTTATTGGTTAATTAGTTAACTGGTTTAATTATTGAAAAATAAACAAAAATAATTTGTGAGATTCGTATTCAATGAAATCATTCTTATCTGACTTAAAAAAACATATTCCCACAAACCGTATATATATCGACAATATGCGATTATTAGCCTGGGGTACTGATGCCAGTTTTTATCGTTTGCTTCCAAAAGTGGTCATACAATCAGCAAACGAAACCGAGATTATTGAAATTCTGAAAGCTGCTAATAAATATAACCTTCCATTGACTTTTCGTGCAGCCGGTACAAGTTTATCTGGTCAGGCTATCAGCAATTCAATTTTGGTAATTGCCGGAAAAAATTGGGAAAAATATGAGATTGATCCTGATGGCAATTCTATACGACTTCAACCAGGAATAATTGGTCAACAAGTTAATGAAATTCTGAAACCAATTGGTAAAAAATTTCCACCCGATCCTGCTTCTTTAAAATCGGCAATGGTTGGAGGAATCATTCTGAATAATGCTTCAGGTATGAGTTGTGGCATACGGCAAAACAGTTATCAAATGATCATTTCCGCGCGTTTGATTTTGGCTGATGGTACAATTCTCGATACAGGTAATGAAGAAAGCAAAGAAGCATTTCGGCAATCTCATCCAGCGTTTATTCGTCACATTTGCGACTTGCGCGATCAGGTAAAATTGGACGAAGAATTGTCCAATATGATTCGTCGAAAATACAGCATTAAAAATGTAACAGGCTTGTCAATCAATCCTTTTCTCGATTTCGAAGACCCTTTTCACATCATCACTAACTTAATTGTTGGTTCAGAAGGTACTTTGGCTTTTTTGGCTGAAGCTACTATGAAAACCATTGTTGATTTACCACATAAAGCCAGTGCAATTTTATATTTTGGTGATGCACATACAGCTTGCGAAGCCGTTATAAAACTAAAAAACAGCTCTGTAACCGCTGTTGAATTTTTTGATCGTAAAGCTATTAAAGCAGTCGAAGATAAAGCAGAAACTTTGCCACTATTAAAAACATTGCCCGAAAAAGGTGCAGTTTTACTGGTAAAAACTGAATCGAACGATGAACTGACCCTTCGGAAAAACATTAAAGAAATAACTTCTATTATTTCAAAATTTGAAATCCTCTATCCTAACCGATTTACTGACAATGAATTGGATTATTCAACTTATTGGACAATGCGGTCAGGTATTTTCCCTTCTGTTGGCAGTATGCGCCCTATTGGCACTACATGTTTGATTGAAGACGTGGCTTTTCAACTTACGGATATTCCAAATGCTGTAGCTGACCTTCAAAGAATTATGATTCATCATGGATATTCCGATGCAGTAATTTATGGTCATGCACTCGAAGGAAACTTTCATTTCATTATTAATCAGAGTTTTGACACTCCGGAGGCTGTGACACGATATGAAAATATGATGAATGAAGTGATAAATTTGGTTGTGGATAAATATGGAGGATCGCTCAAAGCAGAACATGGAACCGGAAGGAATATGGCGCCTTTTGTACGCAAAGAATGGGGCAAGAAAGCATACAATTTGATGTGGGAAGTTAAACAACTCTTCGATCCGAAAGGTTTATTGAATCCAGGTGTTATTTTCAACGATGATCCAACATGTCATCTCAAAAACTTCAAACCGCTACCGATTACACATCCTTTGATTGATAAATGTATTGAATGTGGATTTTGTGAAGTAAATTGTGTAAGTTGCGGATTTACACTTTCGTCGCGTCAACGTATTGTTATTCAGCGGGAAATTGCCCGTTTGAAAGAAAATGGAGAAAATCCGGATAGATTAAAATATTTGGAAGAATGTTTTAGGTTTGCCGGAGAGCAAAGTTGTGCAGGTGACTGTCTTTGTGCCACCTCTTGTCCTGTAGATATAAACGTTGGTGATTATATTCATGTTCTTCGCCAAGAAAATTTAGTGAACAACAAACGAGCGCAACAGATCGGACAATGGTCTGCTTCCAATATGGGAAAACTGGAAACAGGCGTTAAAACAACGCTTTTTGTTGCGAATGTTGCCCGTTCGGTAATGGGAAAAACACTAATGGGAGGTTTTACCAAAGGATTGCGTTATATTAGTGGAAATACCATTCCGTTGTGGACACCGTCGTTGCCTAAAAATGCCGGAAGAATCAAAAAACAAGTTATAACAGATAATCCCTTGAAAGTTGTTTATTTTCCAAGTTGCCTGAACCAAATGATGGGAACCTCCAAAAATGAACCAGATCAGACGCCTTTGGTTCAAAAAATGATTGCATTTCTGAACAAAGCCGGATACGAAGTGATTTTTCCAAACAATATGCAAAATATGTGTTGCGGAACAATTTGGGAAAGTAAAGGGTTAACGGAAATTGCCGACAAAAAATCTTCTGAATTAGAACAGGAACTATTACGCGCTACCGAAAATGGACTTTTTCCGGTTTTATGTGATCAAAGTCCGTGCTTATTACATATGCGCTACACCGTGCAGAAACTAAATCTATACGAACCTGTGGAGTTTATAAACGATTTTTTACTCGACAGGCTCGATTTTCATCCAACTGACGAATCAATAACAGTTCATGCCACTTGTTCAACTATTAAAATGAATTTGAAACCAACTTTGGTAAAAATTGCCAATTTGTGTAGTACCAACGTTCTTGTTCCTAGTGAAGTTGGTTGTTGCGGTTTTGCCGGTGACAAAGGATTTACGCTTCCCGAACTGAACGAACATGGATTGCGTAAACTACGTCAACAAGTAGAAAAAACCAAAGCCAAAGCAGGTTATAGTAATAGCCGAACCTGTGAAATTGGGTTAAATACACATAGTGGAATACCTTATATGTCAATTGTTTATTTGGTTGATAAATGTACCACGGCAAAGATGATTTAGTTAATTAGTTAAAACTTATAAGAAAATTAAAAACTTTATATTTTACATATTTACTTGACAAACAATTTTTATTTTTATGAAAAAAAATATTTTTATATTTCTAACTTTCACATTCGTCATATCAAGTCTTTTGGCTCAACAACCTAAGCGTGAGATGCGGGCAGTTTGGATTGCAACAGTTGCCAATATTGACTGGCCAAGTCAACGAAATTTAACTTCAAAAGCACAACGCGAAGAAATGAGAACTATGTTGGACGGATTTGTAAAAAACAATATTAACGCTATTGTGCTGCAAATTAGACCAACAGCTGATGCATTTTATCCATCGGCACTCGAACCATGGTCGCATTGGCTTACCGGACAACAAGGATTAAGACCAAATCCATATTACGATCCATTACAGTTTATCATCGAAGAAGCCCACAAACGATGTATTGAAGTGCATGTTTGGTTAAATCCGTACCGTGTTATTAATTCCGAAAATCTTGAAATTCTAAGTAAAAATCATTTGTATTTTAAAAACAAAGATTTATTTGTAAAATACGGAGGAAAATACTATTTTGATCCAGGACTCGATGAAACACGTGAGTTTTTAAACCGAGTGGTAGAAGATGTTGTGGAACGTTATGATATTGAAGCTATTCATTTCGATGACTATTTTTACCCTTATCGTGTTGCTAATGAAGAATTTCCGGACGAAGCTTCTTTCAAAAAATTTCCACGAGGTTTTGCACCCAATCAAAAAGACGATTGGCGACGTAATAATGTGAATTTGGTGATTGAGGAATTACAACAAACTATCAAAAGTATTAAACCGTGGGTAGAATTTGGTATTTCACCATTTGGGGTTTGGCGAAACAACAGTGTCGATCCACGAGGTTCGGCAACTCAAGCCGGTGTTCAAAATTACGATGACTTATACGCTGATATTTTGAAATGGTTGAAAGAAGGAACAATAGATTACGTAGTACCTCAATTATACTGGGAAATTGGCAAGAAAAAAGCCGATTATGAAGTTTTGGTAAAATGGTGGAGTAAAAATTCATTCGGAAAAAATCTGTATATCGGGTTGTACAGTTCACAGTTAGGTACTAAGGAGTCAGATCCCGCGTGGCGAAAGGGAAATGAATTAGTACGTCAACTGAATATGAACAAACAATATCCACAAATTGATGGAGATGTATATTTCAGTGCCAAAGGATTTTTAAAAAATAAACAAGGGCTTAATGATAGTTTGCAAAATAGTTTTTACAAATATCCTGCTTTATGTCCTGTAAACCGAAATATACAAGGTGAAAGTTCAGCTCAACCTCAAAATATCCGTATTGTTCGCGATGGAAAAGATGCTTATTTACTTTGGGACGAAGTGAACGAAGAAGGTGGTTGTCAAACAGCATATTATGTGGTTTATGCTTTCAAAGGAAAAAAAGTTGGCGACCTGAATGACCCAGCCAATATCATAGCCCGAACAACCGAAAGTTGCATCGATTTACTGGAAATGAACCACAAATTTAAGGGGAACTGCACCTTTGTGGTGACTGCAGTAAATCGATTTAAACACGAAAGTATTCCAACCGAAGGAGCTACTCGGAAATTATAGTTCTACTTGAATAAATTTAATATCTTGATTACTATGTAGTTAGAATATCTTAATGTCGCAATTTAAGACAAATTTTCCCTGAAAAAGAAGTAAATAATTGACAACAAAAAATGTCTTATTTTCACTTCTGCAAATACACTATTCAACAAGGGGTTACAACCCCTTGTTGCTTAAAAATGGTACATTATATTAGACTAGCTACTTATTAAATTGATTTTTATCTTAAATAAAAAAAATCTCTACCGAAATATTTACGGTAGAGATTTTTTTTCTTTCCTGACTTTGACAATGCGCCACCCTAAAAATTTTTCCAGAAATTTTCTTCAA
>JACDZH010000405.1 GCA_013426815.1 Paludibacter sp. | reverse complement strand
CGCAAAGATACTAATTATTTTTAAAAGTATATATTATTTCGTTACAATTCCTAAGTTAGTAAAAATACTGAAAAAAGGTAGATATTTTTCTGCCTTTTTTCAGTATTTTTTTTGTTTTTTACTATCTTTGCAACCAAACCAAACCAAATCAACTCAATGCTGATACTAAATTTAATTTCCCAGGATTGGAAAAAAAGCTATCGTTCACAGGGTTTCTATAAGAACCTGGCTGTTAACCTAATGCTGGGTTTTTTTGGCATGTATATGGCAGCCATATTATTATTTTTAGGTTTCTCGTTAGACGAATTGCTCGAAAAAGCCAGCTCATCGCTAACGCCCATGGAGTTATTCAATGGTGCAATGATGTACCTGTTAATCATTGGTTTATCGTTCCGATTCTTTATGCAACAGTTGAATACATTCAATTTGCCACTTTATCAATTCCTACCTATCAAACGTTCGTCATTGATCAACTTCTTGCTGTTGAAACCACTGGTAAGTCCCATTAATTATTTCTTGTTATTGGTTGTTGTTCCCTTTGCAGTAAAATCAGTTGTAGGTTATTATAGTACTGCGGTAGCATGTCGGTTTGTATTGAGTTTTGTATTTATGGTTTGGTTCAACTCTCTGTCGGCAGCTTTTCTTAAACGAAAATTTGGTCATGGAATCCTTTCATTTTTCATAATTATATTGATTTTTGTTGCCATTTCCTTGCTGGAATATTTCAAAGTCTTTTCGATGTTCTACCTTTCAAAAGCAATTTTTGGTTATATTGTTTTTAAACAACTGGGGTTGATAATACCTCTTGCATTTGTTGCATTTGCGTTTATATTAAACAAGTGGTTTTTTTCTCAGAATTATTATCCTGAGACTTTTAATAAAAAAATAAAAAGTGAGAAAATCTACACTTCCGATTTGTCATTTCTCAATAGATTTGGTATTGTAGGAGAACTTATGTCGTTGGAATTAAAGCTTATACTGCGCCATAAACGAACAAAGAGTATGTTGTATATGTCAGCTTTCTTCCTGTTTTATGGTCTGATTTTTTATACCAACGATATGTATGCCAACAATAATGGAATGTTATTTTTTGTTGCCATGTTTATAACCGGTTTGTTGATGCTTATGTTTGGACAATGGGCAATTGGTTGGGATAGTTCACATTTCGATTGTCTTATGACACGTAATATTCCCATTCGCACCTATTTATATGCCAATTATTACTTATTGGTTGCATTCAATGTTATTTGTTTCGTATTGACAACGCCTTATTTCTTCTTTGGTGAGAAAATTATTTACATGCATTTGGTCGCTTTCATTTTCAATATCGGAATTAATATTTTTCTTTTATTATTTTTGGCAACTTTCAATACAAAACGAGTAGATTTATCAAAAACTTCAGCCATGAACTATCAGGGTACAACCTATAAAAGTTTTCTGATTGTACTTCCCATCATGCTATTACCAATGTTAATTGTGTGGGGTTTATCTTCTTTAGCATCCATGGAAGTTGCATTATGGACAATGACTATTTTAGGACTTGCGGGAATATTGATGCACAAACCATTGATTACAATGTGTGTAAATCAATTCAACAGAAGAAAATATAAGCTGGCTGAAAGCTTTAGAGAAGTAGCGTAATTTTTAATTTAAAAGTGTTTGATAGTCTTAAAAGTTTAGGAATACGAAAAGCAAACCAACCAGTCAACTAATTAGAGTCTGTTTATAAAGTCCTATATTTTTTGCTCGATTTTATAAAAAACGATTTTTTTCGA